>CAYGPH010000006.1:0-41002 GCA_964351815.1 uncultured Verrucomicrobiales bacterium
TATTTTAATTTTATATTCTTCAATCTCAGTCTGAATCACTTGGTTTTTATCAATTAATTCATACTTGGCTACAGAAGAGCAGATATCACCATCAATCGAAGCACAAGAAGATAATAGGATCATTTTGCCATCTCCGGCGCTCCACTTAGAGCCACGCCATACACCAAGTTCTGGTACTGCATGTTTTGTCTCTACTTCAAAAACAAGAACACAATCATCATCTAAATGATTATAAAATGATTTTAACGTTTTCGATATTTGATCAGAATCAGTTATTAATCCAAAGGAACCGCTTGGAATAAATATAAGCGAATAAAAATTATTATCTGGTATTTCACTTGCTACAGATTCCCAAACATCTACTTTTAGAGACATTTGTTCTGCTTTATTCCTAAGAATATCTAGCATGTACTTACTTGCATCTGAGCCTTCAATTTTAAATCCATCTTTTGCTAGAGGCAGTAAGAAGCGACCAGTGCCGCACATTGGCTCTAAGATAGAGCCACTCGCCTCATCCGCATAACTTTTATAAAAAGCAAAAGCATCTTCTGGCGCCGTAGGTTTGCTAGTCTCATAAACTTGAGTACATAAGTCAAGGTAAGTTGTATTAATACTCATTATAATTTCCTTCTCAAATTATTAAAGCCATTGGGATTTGGATTATTTTCTATGAAAAATAATTATTTCTTTAGCAACATCAAACACTGATACATTATTTTTATCAACTGTTAAATCATACTTTCGGTTACCAGTATGTACTCTATCAAAAGATCAACAAGGTTATATCTGTGGTAATTATCATTATCTGCTAAAGCTGCATTATACTGAGTATGAGCTATAAAGCTATGGGGATTAGTAGTTAAAAGCTTTTCTAAGGCTGCTTCTCTAAGCTCAGCAGGGTAAAATTTACTCAGCCTTTTTCGAGCGAAATTACCGTAGTTATTAGGGTTAAGAGGCTTTAAGCAGGGTAATTCTGTTAAGCTTAGGGAAACACCATCCCCAGTAAAATATAAGGGAGAATTCAAGGGACCTAAAAGCGCCTCTTTGTACTGGTTAATGCGATTTTGTATGGTCTTTTTGATTGGAATTTTGATTGGCAAAGTGATCTTGATGATTTATCTGTTTACCTTTTTGGCGGTTTCTTTGGTTTTTGGATAAGATGTCATTTTTCTAACGATAGCAAAAGCAATACCCCTGATACCTCGGAATAAAATAATAGGCACTATAACCCTAACCCTACAGAAAAAGTTTAGACGTAGTTGAGTTCCTTATGTGTGCGGGCGGTGCAGTTGGATTTAGCCACCTTGGGTAAAGTTATCGGAAAACAGGCTTATACCTTATTTACAAGACGTCAGTTAAACATTGCTTTTAAATTGTTAATCTTTAATTAATTTTTATGGGGGCGCCACACTGACACCCCGTTTTTACCACATATAAAATACCATTTACCAGGCTTCGTCGGCTGTGTATAGCTCTGTTTCCATACTTCCCTGTGGCAAAATGATGCTTGATCATAGCCCAATCTTTATCTCTGTCAAATCGCTTGGATAACCCGTAAGTCCTCTCTTTCAAAAGTATTTATAGCAAATCTATCTCATTTTTTAAATTCCATTAAGACAGATTCTAAGTCAGCAATTATGCAGCAGGTCCAATGGATAACTTACCCTGAATATTTTAACATCAACTCAAAAACAGTTCTAAGTGGGACTAAAAAGCTAATCAACGCTCTTCATAAAATCTGGTAAGGGCCTTTTCTGTGCAGGTTTTAGACCTGGAAAACAACCAACGTGTTTCTTACCTTTTTCTTCGTTACAAAAACGCGACCTGTTACCCCATAAATCAACTGCACCCCAATATGTCCCCCGACATTTTTGAGATGAACCATCAAACCTACAAACTGGGGTAGAATTATTACATAAATCAACTGAGGTGAAATTTCCGCACGGATCATCTTTACTAGATCTAATCATGCCCTGAGGATAAAGACTGTGTAATACCTCAAGACGCCTTATATCAGTTAAATATTCACGAGAATCCCACATTTGGTTAAAGCTTTTTGAAGCAAATTTATCGTAGCTTTCAAATATATCAAATGAAGAATCATTACCATTTTCTATAATACTATTATACATTTTTGCGATAGCTTTTGTGTCAGGCTCATCTTGTTTTGTACACAAAGTTTCAACTACATAGTAAGCAGCTGCAGATCTTATATATAATAGTTTTCTCTTTTTAATATCTATATTGCCTAATGAGTTATCAGATTCTTCTTGCCCTGATTCTGCTGAAGTTGTTTGTGCTGCGGAATTATCAGCATTATTTTCTTCTGAAACACTGTTAATAAAGGCTTGCCAACTTGTTGTGTAAATATCTTCAGGTTTAATGCCATAATCAACCGCAGCCATGAAAAGAAACCCATATATTTTTTTTAATATGCTAAAAATTCTTGCATCAATGTTAGCCCTTTCATTTGAAACATCAGATTGCGCTTGAAGACTTGATAATTCTTCTAAGCTTGCTAAAATTGATGAAATACTGGTAGTGCGCGCAGTTTCTTCATCACTTAATATGGAATCTTTGTCAAAATAAGTATTTTCTAATTCGGTATTATCTTTTAAAATTTCAGCAATATCATTAAATATTCTGGCAAAATTTATATTAGTTTCACTGGAAAAATCTGCAGTGTATTGTTCTTTATTTAAAATAGCCCCGCGATAAGTACCCATTAAATATTCCAATTGCGGTTTAAGTAAACGAAACATGCGCACGAAACTATCGCGGTTACTAGAAAATTGGTCACTGCTTACTGTTTGTTCAATTACAGATAGAACATCTGGTTGGTTCATAGTTGGCTGTTCTTTAGTTTGTGCTAATGCTGTATTACAAATACCATCAAATATTTTCTCTTTGTCATCTGGATGATGGTCTTTTATAAATTTTGATGCAGCAATATTATCTTTAAGGTTATGTTTTTTATTAAAATTAGTTGTATCTGAGCTCACTAGTGAGTTTTTTAAATAAATATTATTAATGTCATATCTAAAAGATTGCGCAAAACCTTTAGGATCTTTGACATGAAAAAGCTTTCTATGTATATTTTTATATGGTGTTGTAACACCGTAAAACATAGTGGTTTCACTTATTGCATCAGCTATAGCTACAACTAATTTACGAGCATTATTTTTAAATTTTGCAATATCATTATCATCTTGCAACGATTCATATGATTGTGTAAGGTTAGAAAAGTAAGGGTTTAGCAATGAAATTATAAAATCCTTTTTATTTTCATTAGGGTCAAACCAAATTGGGAATATACTGTATAAATTATATATCATGTCAAGAACGTCTCCAAATCCATGTTTTTCAGAGGACAAAATGCGCTCCCTATTTTTATTTTTATAAATGATATCTGGTAGACTTGCAAACCTCTGCTTTTGGAACATCGCAGCCCGCATAGAGGCAAAAGTACTTGTCAGCTTTTCAAACTTTACGTAGTATTTGCTATCAAGATTACTTAAAATTATTTGAAAATAGGTATAAATCTGTTCAGCTTTTTCTTTTGAATCACATTCCCTAATTAGTCCTGCAACCTTAAAAAGAACAGGCCTTGAATTGAGAACAAAATCAGCAAAAAGATTCCTTTCAGACAAATATTCCCATGGTAATGCTGCACTGTCTACTGTGGAATATGTATAATAATCACCACCATCAAAGGTTTTTTGCCCTTGGCAGAACAACATGTTTTGAAAAGTTGTGAAAAATACTAATAAAAAAAATTTGGACATAACTAACCTTACAAAAAAACAACACCAAAATGGAATTTTATTTTATCCAGGTAATAGTTATCAAATCCTTAACCATTTTGAATTAAGATTTGGTAATTATGAAAAAAAAACTGCTGTGTGTTTCCTGTATAAAAAAAATTGTTATTTTATTCATGTGTTTTTGGCTTGTTTTCTTGGGTGCTCAGTTAATCTTTTTGCAAGTGGCACAGCTATCGCTAAAACAAAATCTAGTGAAAGCAGTAACACGCCATACTACGTAATTAACGGTGAAAAAGCACAAATTCATAGAAACGAATCCACAAAAGAAACATACCTTGAATTAGATTTAACGGATTTAAATTTAAAAACAACAAAATTTTATGACAGACCTAACAGAACAGTTGAAGATAAAAAGTTTCCTGAATTTGTTGCTGAAGCCTTACTTTCTTCTTTTGGCATTTTGATTTCATCAGGTGATTACTTTCACATTACCTCCATCAAAAAAGCATTATACAACGATAAAAAAATTTTAATTTATCTAAACAGTAATGGTAGTTCTACAGACGATGAAATTCCGAATTTGAATAAAGGGTATAACCTTACTTTATTTAAGTTAGAAGAAAAAAATGCATCAAATTTTTTTCTTCGCTCAAATTCTTTTAATATTCAAAAAATCGACAATACAGAAAAAACTGAAAATGGTAATGATTTTTTCATTCTCAAATTCAAATTAAAAAATCCACAAGATGGCTTAAAAATTATTACATCAAAAAAAGATGGTAAGATTTATCAAACCAATATATCTGAAGATAGTATTAATTTCGAAAAACCTAACGATACAAATGGGCCTGATGATAACAAAAATTATACTGAAGAAGAATTAAAGGTATACGCAAAATCTTTTTTTGATAAAAATCCGAATGTTTCCCTAAATTTACGAAGTGGTGATAAATTTTTATCTTTCATTTTTATTATGCATTCTATGCAAATTGAAAAAGATGTTGTTACATGTGTACTTGAAAAAACATCACCTGAAGTAATTCCCCAAGCAATTTTAAATGCAGAAAGTAATATAGGTTATTTATACATTGATAACATTTTTTCAGCAATAACTAAAGGAATTGTGAAATTTTCTGAGGCTTTTTTAAGGGCATTAAAGGCTATACCAATGATGGCTTATCACCTTGTGACCGATCCAAAGAACTTTTTTATAAACACTGAAAAAACAATTGTTAACATGGTAACTCACCCCGTGCAAACCTTAGAAAACATAGTATCCCATCCATATGATTTATTGGCAAATATAGCCGTTGGTATGTTAATTAGTGGTGGCATAGGGATGTTAAAAGATGCTGCAGCTGCAGCAGAAGATAGCGCACTTACACGTTTAGAAGATCCAACAGCGGAAGGAGGTTATAATAACAACATGTTAGGCGACGGAGAAGATCCTAATATAGAACCAAGCGATGACCCAACAAAATTAGATAATGGTGAAGGAGTTTATAGTGATGATGACTTTAATGGACCTGATAACGGTGAAGGTTACGACAATGCCTCACTAGGAGGCGCCAGAGTTGATTCTTTTTCAGAATTTGGAGGTGATGATCTGCCTTCCTTAGGTGATGATAATGAACCAGTTTTACCTTCAAATTCTGAAAAAGGCGCTCCACCGATTGGCTTGCCCAGTAAAATTGCAAATTTTACTTTTGATACTAAAAAGGATTTATATGTGGGCCCTGAGGGTAATCCTGCCCTTGTTGGGATAAATGGTAATGAAGCAGTTATTGCTTCATTTAAAAGTTTTAATTTTGTTATGCCAGAAACTGGCTTAGTTTTAGTAGGTGAGGCAGCTGAAACGGCATTAAGAGGTATAGTTGTGGATGGTTCAGGTGAACTTTTAAGCGTACAAACGCCAGCTGATATTGTGCAAGCGGCGCCATATGGCCTAGATATTAATTTCCTAAATAATTTTACATTAAAGGAAGGGCAAATTATAGGGCCAGATAATGAACCTGCAATTATTGAAAAAAGTAATCAAAATGGAGAAATTAAGATCTCTTCTAAGGATGGCAAGTTTGTAACCATGGCAACGCCATCTGGAACAGGTGAAGCCGGCGGTTTCTTTTATAAAAGTCAAGACCTAAGTGAGGGTGGAAGTTTATCGCCAGGTTTTGACTTAAAAGGCAGTACCAGTGTTTTACCAAATGAGCCCGCACAAGCAATTTTGCCAAAAAAACCTTCCCTATGGCAAAGGCTTAAAAGATTTCTTTCTCGTTCAACATCAGATGATTCGGCAAGTACTTTAACAGGAAATAATTTTGAATATCAAGGCGCAGCCTACAGAAATAGCCTTAATTTGCCAGTAAGGTTAACTGATGATATTAGCTATAACCCTGAAACAGGGGTTTATGAAAGTGCAAGTGGAGGTGCATCAAGCACAACCGGATCCTTTGGGAAATATGCAACAAAGGGATACGAGCCCGGTAGCACTGCATTACCGCCTGCGGGTGCCCAAACACTTGTCAAAACATCGACTGGCGAGACCATTCAAACGGTAAGTTTAGGTGATGGAAGTTTTGATGTGTATCGTTTGAACGGAGAAGGCGAATATGAGTTTATTGGTAAAAATATTAGTGGAACCTTTGTTAAAGTATCAGATTCTGTCGTCGCTTCAGCAAAAACTTTACCCCATAACTTTGATTTGGGTAATCTTACTGTTGGGAGAATAAAAAACATAATCGTTAACCCTGATGATGAGGTTGTTCAAGGATTAAAAGTTGAAAAAGGTATACTTACAAACACAGATGGTCAACCTGTTAGAATTTATAAGGTTGGTAACAATGGATTACTAATTGAGAGTGGCGAAACAAATACGCTAATTCAACCCGATGGCAATGGAGGTTATACGGTTAAAACTGGTAACCCAGATATAGATTCGCGTGTTAATTTAGATAATTTGGAAGGTGCAAAAGAGATAACTATGAAACAGAAGGTTTCGACTACTGAAACTGATGAAAAACTTACAATAGGTAAGTTATATAAACGTGCTGGCGTAAGTAAACCTTATGTAAGTGAACCATCCGTCAGTATGGTTGATTTATCACCTCAACAAAGAGAATTTGCAAAGCAAGGAATTAATTTTATTAAGAATGCTGATGGTCAAATTGGTACAAACAGCTTAAACCTTCCAGAAGATCTTGGTCCCTTAAAATATGATCCTAAAGCGCAAGCATATGTATTAAACCAGGACTTTGTCGATACACTCTCCCCAGAAGACCAAGGATATTTCGGCAAAAATCTTGATAGATTTAGAGGAAAAAATGCAGTTGTATCTGATATTGATGAAAACACAAAATTTATATTTAGCGATCATGGAGATATCACCTTGCGTAAGTTAGGTAATGGAAGTTACGATGTTTATCAAGGTCATACAAATTTTAATTCAGATGGTTACCTAGGCAGAAGTGGGCCTGACGGTTTTAAACCAAAATCTGCAAGTGTACAACCATCAGAAACTCTTAAGCCTGCAAAATATCCTATGGAAAGGGGTCTACGAGCAAATGATATTCCTTTTAAACCTGCAGATAGTAGTTCTTTAGAAAGTATAGTTGAAGGCATAAAAAATGAAGATGTTAATGCAATTCCAAAAGTTCCTGAAACGCCAACCCCACCAGAGGTAACTAAACCTACAACAACTCCGACTGTAGGTGCAAAGCCAACAGCGCCAGTGGTAACTCAACCTGCTGAAGAAACTTTGCTTCCAAAAGCTAAAAATTATGTTGTTGGTCCTAATGGTGAAATTGGCACTAACATCTATAACCTTCCAGAAAATCTAGGGCTGTTAAAATATGATCCTAATGCGGAAACATATGTATTAAACCAGGATTTTATAGATGGTTTGCCAGAAGAGGAGCAGGATTATTATTCCCTTAAAGAAACGTCTTATGGAAAAGGGATAAGAAAGTATTATCAAGAAAACACAACTTTTATATATAGTGAACACGGTATAGTGATCTTGCGAGATTTAGGTGATGGAACGTACGATGTTTATACTGGTTGGAATGGTGTTGATGGTAATGAGCGATACATTGGTAGAACTGGGCCTGACGGTTTTAAACCAAAATCTGAAAGTGTAAAACCATCAAAAGACCTTAAACCATTTAAATATAAAGTAAATGAAAACGGAACGCCAACAGGATTAACTAAAATTACATTCAAACCTGTAGATATAGATCCAAAAACCTTTAATGATTTTTCTGGCACATTGAAAGCTTATGAAACCACTGATGCAACTGGAACCCCACTTGCTGCACCTAGACCTCAAAATACTATTACCCTTGATAATAAAACTATTGTGCAAACTCCAGCAGGCTTACCTGCAGATATTCCAGGATTTTCTTTAAATGATAAAGGACAATTTGTCGATGCTGAGGGTAAATTAGCAAAAATTTATCGCTATGGACAAACGAATGATACGTGGTTAGTAGGTGATGATGGAACAGAAGTTTTATTGCGACCTAATAAAGTGCTTACCGAATATCGTTATGTTCGTGGCTTAACACGAGAGGTGTTTTATAGAAATACTCCAGATATTGCTGACAGTGTAGAGAGTGTGCCAAACAACCCCACACCTAGGCAGCTTTTATACACCATAAAGACAGAAGCAAAACTTATTTCAACTGATGGAACAGAAATTAAACTACCTAGAGGTACAAAAATAATTAGAGATGAAGAAGGTCGTTATGCTGCCCAAACTCCTAATGGACAAATTAATGCAATAAACGAATCAGAACAAATTGTAACGGGAGATAATGATGATGTTATTATAAAGAAAAGTGGAACATATGATTTACAAAATCCTTCGCAGGTAGATTCCACAGCAGATCCTGCTAAAGGAATAGCATCTAGTGATGAACCTGTTACTGACCCTTCTGCTGCAAAAACAGGTACTGATGTTGGTAGTCAAAGTTCAGCAAAACCAGATGGACGTTCAGTAAATTTTTCAGGTAATTCAAGAGGTTTTTCAGATAAGGTTGATGAAATTGAAGCCATTAGTACAGCAGGCATAGAACCAACCTCAGACAACCCACTAACCTTTAATGGCTTGGTAAGGGTTGTGGACTCAAAACAACCTATTGAAATACCGCAAGGATCAAAATTAGTCTATAAAAGTAGTGGACAATATAGCATAACAGATGCCGCTGGTAGCCCAATATTGGATTCCAGTGGGGAACCAGTTGTTTTAAAACTTAACTCGCAGGTGCTAAAAGGCTATACTGAAAGTCAAGAAGCAAGTGAATTGCTGCCAAAAAACCCCCAATCTTTTACTATTTATGAGGATGTAACTCTAAAAGTTCAAGGAGAAGATCCCGTGGCAATTCCAAAAGGATCTAAAATTGAAGCTATAAGCCAACAAACATACAAAATTACCACACCAGAGGGCAAAGAATATATCGTTAACAAAAACGCAGCAAAAATTCTTAATAAACATGGATCAGCTTATAATCCTCCATCACTTCCCCTTACAATAAAGGCAGACACACAACTTTTCAATCAAGCAACTTTAATCAATAGTGGTACTTATCAACTATCAGCTGATGGCACATATCAAATTACAGCAGCTGATGGAACGGTGACGACAGTTAATGAAGATGATTACATCCTTAATTTTCAAGGTAGATTTGTAAAAAAACCTGGTTCAATGGAAGTTGGCGAAGGATATGTGACTTCAGCAAAGGAGATTTTGAAGGACTCAACTGATTTTGTGATTCCAGAGAATTCAAAACTTATTTTAACTGATGGAACAAAAACTGATATTGAGGCTGGTTCAACATATAACTTAAAGGATCACGACCCTATGAATCCAGCTAGTAGTGAAGAGACTTGGGTCATTACAAAACCCAATGGAGAAACAATAGATGTTCCCTTTGATGCGGTTATTAAAGACAAAGATGGTGAAGAATTTAAAAGTAATGATTCCTTCAAACCAAAAGGTAAAAAGGTTGCTAAGAAAGATAACTCTTCTGGCACACCTGAAACACAACCTTCTCCCCCTAAATTAGATAATCCAGCTGAAGTTACGGATGATGGTGCTCCAGATGTTCCAAGCACCGGTGAGACTCCAGCAGAGGGTATCCCATTAGATAAGGGTGCTCCTACTCCTCAACAAGTGCTACCAGCTGATAACACGTTTCAAATTAATGGTAAAACTTATAATCCACCAGGGGGTTTACCTAAAGATATTCCAGGATTTTCTTTGAATGGTGAAGGTCAGTTTGTTGATTCTGAAGGTGAATTAGCAGATATTACTAAGTATGATTCAGGATATATTAAATTAGAGACTTCGCTAGAAACTGTGTATTTAAAACCTTCAGGTAATTCTTTTGTACCTGATGCTGAAATAGCTGAAATAAAGCCTTTAACTGATGAAGCACAACTAGGCATTTCTGATGAAGCAAACAATGCTGTATCTGACAGTGATAAATACCTATCAAATCCAACTAAGGTTGATAATGAACCAGAAGAAGTTAATCAAGATAGTTCCTCTTCAGGAAGAGACGTAAATGATGGATACCTAGAAGTTGGGGACAATAGGCAAACGCCTCTTACCAGAGATGAGAGCGACGCTGCTTATGCAGATTTAGAACATGGTTTAAAAAAACCAACGGATACAGTAAGCGCAGGTGCTACAGATGATCAAAGTTCTTTGAGTCCACCGAAAAAAGGTGTTAGCTTTAGCGCAAATAACACAATTATAGATTCCCCAGGCACTAGTGAAATAGATACCCCAGGCACTACTGAAGTAGACTTCAAGGAAAAAGACACTACTGAAATAGGCTTCCTTCCCGAGGATGGAAATCCCATAGATATAAGTTTTAACCTTCATAATACTGCACATCCTCGTGTCACTCTAATAAAAAACGGCGAACAAATTAAAATACCCCTAGATTCTAAATATGAACTTTCCGGGAATTCATACCAAATAGTAACTCCTGATGGAAAAATATATACGGTTGATATTGATGATGTTCTTAAGGTCAATATTGATGGTGGCAATTATACTCTTATAGATAAAGGTTCTTTTACGTACCATGAGGGTGCATCAATTTCAGGAAGAAATTTTTTTAAGGTTCCAGATAATTCTGAAATTATGTATCAAGATGGTACAAAAACCTCTGTACAATCAGGATCTTTTTACCAAGCATCAAGTAGAAGCCTTGAAGATAGCAAGGTAGTATCTAAGTATAAAATTGTCCAACCTGATGGAACAGAAATAGATATTCCTGAAGATGCAACTATACAATATACTGACGCAGATCAGCAGACCCAAATATATAAGAAAAAAGGCTCTTTTGCACCAACAGTTAAAGAAGTTGATGCAAGGCCCTCAAATGTTACTGTAGAAACTGGAACAAAGCTTATAAAGGACGGAAACTTAACAGTAATTCCGGATGGCTCAAAGTATATTTTACAAGATGGTCAGTACCATATTGAAATGCCAGATGGAGAAGTTATTCCAATTGATAAAGATACAGAAATAAGAACTAATGATAAAATTATTAAAGAAAAGGGAAGTGATTTCATAGACATTAAAGACAAAGAAATAAAGACAACAAAACCTAGAGATAGAGATGCAACAGCTGCAAATGAAAGGGCTTTAAGGTATCAGAGAGGTCTAGAACTAGATCCTGATGTAAGAACACCAGCTGGGTTACCACAAACAACAAACTCATATGTGCTTAATGAAGAAGGAGTTTTTGTTAATGGTAAAACTGGTAAGGTTCCAGAACTATATATGGATACTAAAGGTAATGTATATTTTGTTGAGGGGCAAAAAGAATTCAGATTTATTCATGAAAAAGCTATACCAGATGGTAAAGGAGGTTATAGCTTTACATCTTATCGTCGTCCTCCTACAAAAGATCCTGCTTTTAAAGACGATCTTGCTTTCAGTAAAAAGATGTTACGTAAACTAAAAAGAATGAAAAGTATTAGAAATCAAAGTGTCGTATCACCTTTTCCAGTTCGCGATATACCAGGATTTAATTTTGATGCTTCAAAAGGTGCTCTCGTTGATCAAAAGGGTGTACTGGCTAGTGTTAATAAGCTAGAAGGAAGTGATAATAAATTTCTTATCAGAACAAAAAACACATCAGTTGTTGCCACTAAAAGTGAGGATGGAGAATTTACTTTTACAAAAACTTCAACAAAATATAATTTTGACCAACTTGGTAAAACTATTACTAATGACATTGGATTTGTAAAACCAGATGAGCCAGTGTTTAAAACAAAACCTGCTACAGAAACACCTGTCGCCCAAAGCCCATTTGCTGCAGAAAAACCTCACACAGATCAATTAATGATTCATTCTGAAACTGTCACGCCTGAAACGTCTTCTCCCCCTAAATTAGATAATCCAGCTGAAGTTACGGATGATGGTGCTCCAGAAGTTCCAAGCACCGGTGAGACTCCAGCAGAGGGTATCCCAGAAACCATAGCTGCTGAAGCATCTGCTACCAATGGAGGACAACTTGTAAATACAACTGGTAATATACCCACGGATGAAACTATTAAGCCTAAACTTTCTAAAACTAAAGTAGTTGCCATTAATGGGGTCAAAGGTAATACTTTTGTTTTAAAAGTTGGTGATGATATAAAAGAATCTCTAACTAAAGCAATAAATGATGTTTCTTCATCAACAGCTTCTGAATTTACAATAGAAGGTGCCAAATTCAAATCTTTGACTTTATCAACTGCAACTGAAAGACAATATTTTTTAGTACTTGATTCTGCTACAGAAGACTCAGTTTTTGCTGATCTTGAAAAAGGAACAGTTCTTACAATCAATAGTGGTTATGTTGTAGGCGCTGAAGGTGAAGGTGTAACACAAATAGCAAGTAGTAATATTAAAGGAATGGTAAGTAACCCCCTTTCGCCAAATGAAAGGCTGATGAATGCAATAAAATCAGCAAGCACCGAGGATACTTCTGGTTTAGCTATTCAACCAGAAGTATCCTCGGTGACTAAATTAACTGGGTCTGATACTGTAGGAATATCTGAAGTTCCTGGTGCAAAAGAATTGGCTAGAGGAACAAAATTCGTTCTTGCACAATCAGACGTTCTTAAAGATGGGGTTTTTTCTAATATTGCAAAGCAATTAAAAGATATAAATACAAGCACCGACCCAATATCTACAGGAACCGAAATTTATTTATCAGACGACCAAACATCATCTTTAGTTTCACTAGATGGTCAAGCTGCTTTCGTTGTAACTAAACAAGCTAGAACTGGTGTAATGTCCCAGTTTCCAGTTGGAACAGTATTTACAATGAATGAAGATTCAGTTGTAGGAATTGTTAGCAAAAGTATTGTCAATAGTAATATTTCACCCCAAGAACTAGTTCATATTCATAAAATAATTTCAGCAACTAATTTCCCAAAGTTTACAGGAATAGTTTCGCCATTAGGTAATAGTGCAGCCATAGGTTTTTAATTTGCTAAGGGCAAACAACCGTATTCCGTTATAAAATAAGGGGGAGATACAAGAAGAAAAGTATTAGACCTTTTCGGATATATCGTACTTACGTATTAGGTATAATAATCGAATAAGAGTTGATTTTTCTATTGCTTATGGGCTAAATAAAAAAAACTTTTAGGACTGTACTTAAAGAGCCTAGAAATAAATTTTGATAAATTTAACTTTTTAATGCCATTTTTGCAGGCTTTTTGGCATTTACAAGTTAAATATGCGATATGCTTGTTTACAGTTTTTTATTTTTTTGGATTATAATCCGCACATATCAGATATTTAGGGAATTTGATATTCTCCCCCATCGAAAGTAAAGACATAAAACCAACCCCAATGAGTTGGTACACAAAAAAGTTTTTCTATATTATAGATAATGAAATACAGATTTCTTTATTTGTTGAAAAGTAGTTATCAATAAATATTTATATATAGATATATTGATAATCAAAATAAAAATAAAATTTGCATATATTTAAACGCTGAGCTATTCCAGCATATAAACCTACCACTAACATTAAGATTTCTCTTGTATAATCAAATTTGAGGTTTTGGCCAAAAAATTGGCATATTTTTGATGTTTTTTTCAATCTATAAAACCCTCCTTTTATAGACAAATAAAAAACCTTAAAAAAAAATGCCTTTATCTCAAAAATATTGTCTTAAAATATGATCTACTATTCATATTCTTAAAAACAACAAATTTATTGAGTAATAAGACTAACCTTGATACCTTATATATAGAGTAAATAATAATAAGGAAAAAATATGACAAAATTCGCCTCGCTTTTTATAAAATGTTTTTTGGGAAAAGTTGGAAGAAGTAAAAAGCAATTTACTTATAAAGTTATTAGTAATAACCAAGAATATTTTTTTAACACAAAGCATGAAGCAGAAGAATTTTGTAAACGCTTACAAGATTGTCAAATTTTTAACCAGCAAGAAATACATTGGGCCTTTCCTTTGGAAAAAACCATTCGTCAATCTTCTTGGGTGAAAATTTAAAAGGGAAGGGGAAAAATGTACAAAATAGGTTATGCAAGGGTATCAACCCTTGATCAACAGCTTGATATGCAGGAAGACGCTCTAAACAAGAGCAACTGTCACAAGATTTTTACCGATAAAATTTCTGGTGCTAAGGCAGAACGCCCTGGCCTAAAAGCTGCCCTTGAATATCTGCGTACCGGTGATAGCTTGGTGGTTTGGCGGCTAGATCGTCTCGCCCGTTCCTTAAAAGACCTTATTCAACTTGTTACACAATTAAACGATAAGGGGATTCACTTGCATTCCTTAACCGAGAGTATTGATACTTCTACCTTAAATGGTAAGTTGGTGTTTCATATCTTTGCAGCATTAGCAGAATTTGAACGGGAATTAATTCGCGAACGTACCAAAGCGGGTTTAACTGCCGCAAGGGCTAGGGGACGCAATGGTGGACGGCCACGATTATTAAGTACGCAACAGCAGGAAAAACTAAAAAAACTTATCAAAGATCCAAGCTTTAGCCCCAAGGAATTACAAGAAATGTTTGGTGTAAGCCGTGCAACCCTATATAAATATGCTGAAATGAGGCAGGGGGCATCGTGAAAATTAGCTAAGATGTTTTTTTAGATAGCTTCTATAGATAATCTCGCATAAGTTCTTTGGAGAAGTTGGTCAATGAAAGCATCAGAATCTTTAATGATTTTCAATAATTTATCATTGGGTGTGTTTTCGATAATTTTCAGCTCACATTTAAATCCTCTTTTATTAAGAGATTTTATAGTCTCAATAACCTTATGAGTGCCTTTTATAATTCTATGATTAGGCGTATGAACAAAAATGGGAATTGTATTTTTTGTTTAATATTGGGGTTGTATTAAATCTGTAACAATACAACGTAAATGAAAATAGTGATCTACTCGATCAAGATAGTCAACATGGTCAATAGCGCTTATAACACAAGCAATTTTTATCAAGTAGGCTGGGATTCTATGCAACGTAGAATTTCGTCCTATGTCAAATCACTTACCTAGGGGTAAACAAGTGCTATATTAATGTCTGATTTTTCTGCAGCATTACCCCTTGCCCGAGAACCAAAAAGATAGATTTCATCCACCTCATTAAAGCTAGCAAGCTGTTTTGTCAGGACTTCAAGAATGTTAGTGATGTTGAAAGTGGTGGTTTGCAAAAGCTTGTTCCTCTTATACCTAATTACATGTATTGTTTTGATTGAGCAAAAAAGTATTGAGCATTTTTATAATTTCATCTCGGTTAGCATTTTCTCGAAATTCCACATTTAAGCGCATAAGTGGCTCAGTGTTAGAGGCTCTTAAATTAAAGCGCCAGTTATGGAACGTCATACTTAGGCCGTCAAGATAATCAGTACTAAGATAACCATTTTTTTTCTTTAGGGCATTTTCTACTTTTTTTAATACGTCATCAGTAGAATCTAAATAATAATTTTTTTCTTCAGAACAAGGAAATTTTTTTACTCTTTCTTGCACAAGAAAAGATAGTTTTTGTTTTTTTAAGCTTAAAAGCTCAACAACGAATAGCCACGGTAACATGCCACTATCACAATAGTAAAAGTCACGAAAATAATGGTGACCACTACTTTCACCACCATAAATTGCTTTTTCTTCACGCATAATTTTCTTTATAAATGTATGCCCAGCTTTTGATTGTAATGCCTTGCCATGGTATTTTTGGCAAAGATCTTGAATATTCCAAATGTTACGTGAATCGTGGACAATGCGGCAATCTTTATGTTTTTTTAAAAACACTTCGGCAATTAATCCAACAATATAGCTGTTTTCTATGTATGTTCCTGTTTCATCAAAGAAAAAACAGCGATCAAAATCTCCATCAAAGGCAATACCAATATCAGCTTTATGATGCTGAATAGCTTTCTGCGTTGGCAAACGATTTTCTACTATCATTGGGTTGGCAACACCATTAGGAAATGTGCTGTCAGGATGATGGTGTAGTTTAATAAAGGTTATGGGAATATTTTTTTCTTGAAAGACTGCTTCTAACGCGTCAATAACATGGCCTGCAGCACCATTACCAGAGTTAACAATAATTTTTAAGGGTATAAATTTGTATATATCAACTAAAGTTAAGAGCTTTTCTAAATAGGCTTTGCTAGTACTTACTTTCTTTAGCTTAGGTTCATTGAACTTTTCTGGGGCTATTTTTTTTTCTGCAAGTAGCCGAATGCTATTCAAGTCGCTGCTATCAAAAGCAATACCATTAGCATGAACAAATTTCATACCATTATAGTTTTCGGGGTTATGGCTTGCGGTCACTTCTATCCCCCCTTCAACATTTAGGTGCGCCGAAGCAAAATAAATTTCTTCACTACCTGACAAACCTATATCGTAAACATAGGCTCCAGCATCAATAATACCAGCTGCTAAGGCTTTTTTTAGTAAGGGGGTACTTGGCCTTATATCACCGCCAATAACAATGTTTTGGGCCTGAAGATAAGTGGCAAAAGCATAACCAATGCGGTATGCAATATTCTCGTTAAGCTCGTTACCAAGCTTTCCCCTAACGTCGTAGGCCTTAAAACAGCTAAGTGGATTCATTTATGTAACTCAATAATTTATCAAGTCTATGTTTATGCTTATGCTTATGCATAACGTGATTATAGGCAGCTTCCGTAACATTATTAACCTTTTTAGCATCGGATAATAATGCCAAAAGATCTTCCACATTTGAATGATCACGCTTAAGTTCAAAGTAGTGTTCACCAGGGGTTAATATATCGTTGTATCGCCCTGGATACATAATATGTAATGTTTTTGTACCAATGGCATCAAAGTGCCGTGAAGAAATAGCTTTTGTATAAACGGGAGCTTTTTGGGCATTAGCAAAAAACTTATTATAAATTTCTTGAAAGTCTACGTCTTGATCAACACTATCGCTTTCAATTATTTTATTTTTTAATGCCTTACTAATCATTTCTCTAAGAAACAAAGGAACTGTTGCACGGTAAGTTTTTCGTAAAAATGTTTCGTTGGGTAAAACAAATTTAGAAGATTTACTTTTTAAATACTGATGAATCGTTTTTATTAATTTATCATCAGGTTCAAGGTAAAAGCTTCCCGCTTCCGTTGATAAAGTAGCCTTGCAGGAAGAAAGAAAATACGCCCACTCTTGCCGATTAAATCGTTTTTGCGAAGAAGATAATCCTAAATCCACTTTCAAGTTAAAAAGGGAAGATTTGTTGTGAAAATAATTTATGATGTTATTTCTATCATTGTCACCTATATAAACACCATAACGTGCCGAACGCGTACCAATATCAATCTTTCTATCTATAAAATTATGCTGTGAAATAAAAGCTTTTGAATTTAAAGCATGCGGCACAGAAATAACCTTAGATTTTTTACAATCTTTATAAAGCCACTGACCAGCTTCCTCTAAAAGTTGCGTTGCTATAAAATCTGCTTCAATTTGTTGTAGGCAATTAATTTTATCTGCAATTTTTACCGTAGGTAAATTCACTTCGTTTCCAACGAAAGAAATTAGTTTTCCGCGTCTGTTTTGCAAAGCCGTTACGTATGGTTTTAAGTAATTTAATGTATCCCCATTCATTGAATGATGCAGAACAATTACATCGTATGTTTGTATTTTTTTTTTCACATCTAATACGAAATCTTTAGATCCATTAAAAACATTTACGCATAGCGTATTAAAGTCTGGGTGTTCTTTAAAGGCATCGACCCAATCATTATAATATGACATCTGATCTGTATAATTAGAGAATAAAAGAAGTGTTTTCATTATCATTTTTTAGTAAATAAAAAATCTAAATAGGTGAGGTGATTTCGTACATATTCAGCTCGTAAATGCCCCTCGTCTTTGTAAAGAGGCATTTCACCTGTATGATGTGTAAAACATACATTTTTATTGCATAAATAATCTTCAGGATTAATAATAATTGCGCCTGTTATTTTAGCAACATCATACAAAATTGCATTTGCTTTTCTATTCTGAGTAACCCAATCAGTTTTTTTTACATGTTTCAAAGAAATTTCCCAATTACCTAGAAAGTCACGTTTAAAAAAATGTTTAGGTCCAAAACTATTACCATATGGAATAGATGATATTATATAAACTTTTTTTTCATTGGAAATAAAATGTTTAATTTCTTGCTTTAGATCATTTATTGCCTTACTCAGAATAACACTTTCAGCTAAATTTCCTTGAATTTCTGAAGTTTTATATAAGTAATTTTTGGCATTACCACTTAAATATCCTGACCACTGTCCTGTAATTACAATTTCTCTAACTTCTTTTTTTTTCGCATACTCTATAGTATTTTTTATAAAGGTTATTTCTCTCTCTGAACGCCCCACGTTAGGAATGGGACATGTCCCCCCCCTTGTGGCAAACACTACTGACTTTTTGTTGTTTCCTTGGCTTATAAGTTTATCAATGCGGGGAGCATATTGTTCTGCATTACTATCTCCAAAAAATAAAATAATATCCTTAGAAAAGCCAATTTTGTAAAAATTTTCACCTTTAAAAGTAAAAGATTTCATGTTGGATGTTGGATAATCCCAGTCTTTAAATGCATTAGTAAATTTCTGTGAGTTTGGAAAAATATAACTAAATTTTGAGCTATAAATAGATTTGTATCCTCCGTATCCAGCTATGCCCAAAAATACCATGGACAATAACAACAAAAAAACTAAGCTACTAGAAAAATTCTTTCTGATAGGTGTTTCTATGTATTTAAATATTGCGTACCCAAAAACTATTACTAAAAAAAATATAGATCCCTTTTGGGTTATATTAAGAGGATGCTTGGAAATTATTTTTAAAAAACTAATGCATGGCCAATGCAATAAATATACTGGGTAGCTTATTAGACCTAACAATACAATGGAGGGGTGCGATAAAATTTTATTGTTCACATACGCACCACCTGTGTTTAGTAATAAAAATAAGCTACCGAAAACGGGAAATAAAATTAAGAACTGAAAGTATGCGTTTGTATTTTTTATAAACAAAAGTGAACAAATAATTACTGCTACAGAAGCAAAGCTAGTTAAGTCTAAAGCACATTTAGATAACCTTTTTTTTTTAAAATATAACGTATAATATGCGCCAAAAGATCCAATAGACATTTCCCAAACACGTGCCCCTGTAAAATAAAAAGCTAAATTTGGCCTAACATGATAAAGGTATGAATAAATGCAAAAGGAACAGACCGTAATAAGAGTAATAAAAATAGGAACTGTTTTGTGTAATGAAATATTTAAAAAAAAATTTCTATTTAATTTAAAAATACTCCATATAAGTAACGGCCATAGTAAATAGAATTGCTCTTCAATAGCAAGTGACCATAAATGAAGTAGGGGCTTACTTTCTGAAGAAAAATCAAAGTATCCTCCCTCCCTGTACAATGTGAGGTTTGTTAAAAATATAGCTGCACTGCTCACATGTTTAGCCAAATGTGCAAATTCATCTGGAAATAAAACTAGCCAACCATAACCAAAACATAAAATACATGTAAGAATTAAGGCAGGAAAGATTCTTCTTATACGCCGTGAATAAAAATCAATAAAGCTAAAAGAGTCTGTTTCCAACTTATTAAAGATTATTTTAGATATCAAATAACCTGAGATAACAAAGAAAATATCAACACCAATAAATCCACCAACAAACGTTTGTGGAAACAGGTGATAAAGAAAAACAAATAATATTGAAATGCCTCTTAAGCCATCAATATCTGCTCTATAGTTCAGGGTATACGTGTTATTTTTTGGGTTTTTTTCTTCAGAATCAATCATAGTAGTGTTTCTTAATAAAGTAAAATCAACATTAGGCACCTTCTAAAATTTCAACTATATTTTTCGCGCAGCTTCCATCGCCGTAATCTGTAATGGGTTGCTGGGATTTATAATTTTTTTGCGTCCACAACCTATTCCAACCGGATTCAATGGTTTCCACCCATTCTGTTTCGGAACGTAAAGTAATGCATGGAACCTTATGAAAATAAGCCTCTTTTTGCAGTCCACCAGAATCAGTTAAAACTGTTGATGCTTTGCTAAGAAGATATTGTGTTTCAAAGTAACTTAAGGGATCTAAGAAAGTAAAATTATCTTTTCCAACATATTCTTTAATCAAACTTTTAATTCTTGGGTGAACAGGAAATAATATATGTAAATTGTTTAATTTAGAAAATTTTTCTGCATAATCCATAAGTTCATGAAACGTTTTAGCATTATCTGTAGATTCTTGCCTATGAATTGTCATTAATGCAAAATTGGATTTATCCAATTCAAACTTACTACAAAACTTTTCAGAATTTTTATTAATATAATCTTTAGCAAATAAGGTTGCATCGTACATAATATCACCCACATGGTGAACGCCAGATGTTATTCCTTCTTTATTAAGGTTAGTAATAGCTTGTTTTGTTGGACAAAATAGAAAGTCACTTATATGGTCTGTTAAAACCCTGTTCGTTTCTTCGGGCATTTTTTTGTTGAAAGAACGCAGTCCAGATTCAACATGTGCAACAGGAATGTGAAGTTTTGATGCAGCAAGTGCACCAGCTAATGTGGAGTTTGTATCACCATAAACCAAAACCACTTCTGGCTTTTCACATAGTAAAATATCTTCAATCTTACTTAACATTTTAGCCGTCATCTGGCCATGGGACTGATTATTTATATTTAAAAAATATTTAGGTTTAGGGATCTGAAGTTCATCAAAAAAAATATCAGACATATTTTTATCAAAGTGCTGGCCCGTGTGGATAATAATTTCTTCTATATCAGCATAATGTAGTAATTCTTTGGATAGTACTGCAGCCTTAATAAATTGTGGCCTAGCCCCAATAATTGTCACAATACGTTTTTTCATAAATATCGTTGAAGTTCAGGTAAAAAAAACTGATATTTCAAAATATTTTTCTGTATTAATGCTGAGTGTGCTTTGGTCCATTCAACAGTTTTTTTCAAACCCTCTTCTAACGACGTTACAGCCTTGAAACCAAGCTCTTTTTCAGCTTTTTCCGTTGAACCAAAACGCTTACCAGATCTATCCCAAGGTCGGGGGTCTTTATATTCAATAGGTTGCTGATTTTTAGTAAGCGCATTTATAGTTTCGGCTAATTCTTTAATGGTTGTTTCAACTCCAGAAGCTAAGTTATAAACATCTCCTGCTTTGCCCCTTAAGGCACAAGCCATAAGACCATTAACGATATCATCAACGTAAATGAAATCCCGTGTAGCTTTACCTTCATTTTCTAGGGGTAATGCTTCCTTATGCAGAGATTTCCAAACAAATGTAGGTGTTACATTACGCCACACAGTTGCAGGTGTACCACGCCATTGGCCGGCGCCTAAAATTTCACGCGGGCCGTAAACATTTTGAAAGCGCGCTTTTACAAAAGGAAGTTGATACTTCATCCAGTAATAGTTACCGTAAAACTCGCCAATTATTTTCGATATTTGATAAGGGCTATCATGATACAATGATACCTCTGCATTTTCATCGGTCGCATTAACATCATCATAGGTTTTTATAGCAACTGTGCAGCCTGCTGACGCATACACAAGTTTTTCAAGGGATTTTGCGCCTTTAAAATGCTCACACAATTTTAATGTGGTTATTGTATTATTTTCATGATCTTTAATAGGATCATAAATACTTGATTGATTACCATGGTAGGTGGCTAGGTGAAAAATGTAGTGGAACTGCGTACCTATACGTTGTAAAATCCTTTCATCGGCAATGGAGCCAACAATAAGTTTAAGCCTTTTATCTTGAGGTAAGTTATCGGCCTCAGCTGAAAGTAAGTTATCGACAACAGTAATAGCACTAACATCAGTTTCTAGTAATTTATGACACAAATTACTCCCTACAAAACCCGCACCACCAATAATAAGAACATTCTTATTAGAAAAGTTCATGCTAACCCTTTATTTCTTTCAAATGGGTAAACGTTTCTTCAATACCATATTCCTTGTAGTAGCTAATTGTTTGCTTTACTCCATCCATAAGTTCTACCTTAGTTTTCCAGTTAAATTCTTTTTCTGTTCTCGATGGGTCCAAAAGAATGGAATAAACATCGTCTGGTTGGCGGGGCTTAACTTCAACGGTAATATCCATATTAAGGGCAGTCGTTGTTGCATCAAACAGTTCCTGAATCGAAAAATCAGTTCCCGATGAAAGATGATATGTGCCTTGGCCTTTACCATCAACAGCGTGCATAATACAATCTGTCATGTCATCTATGTAAACAAAATCTCTACGCGTATCCATCACAAAGCACTTTTGATTCGTCGTTAAACGCTTATAGAATGTTGGTAGTGGTCCACTAATGTTTCTTGGCCCATAGGCATTGGCTAAACGAAAAGTTACATAGTCTAGTCCAGATAAATGGATATAATCTTCACCAGCTGTTTTACTAATAGCATAACTAGACCCTCGCGGAAGAATGGGATGTTCTAAAGTAATCGGCTGTTCTAAAGGTTTTAATCCGTAGCAAAGAGCTGTTTGAAAGTAAATAATGCGCTTTACACCAGCTTTTTGCATTGCCTGACAAACAATTGCTGTACCGGTGGCATTCGTATTTGTATCTTCTACCCATTTGCTTGGATCTTTATAAGAAGCTGCAGCATGAATAACCAGATCTGGTTTAAACGATTGCATTAATTCGTGCATACGCCCTTCATTACAAATTGTATCTTCAATAACCTGAAGATTAGGATGATCTTTCAAATTATCGCGACGGCCTGTTTCAAAATTATCAATAGCAAGAACGTGGTCACCACGTTCCAAAAGACGATCCGCAAGATGTGAGCCAATAAATCCTGAACCACCCGTTATAAAAACCTTCATATTTTTCTCCAATTAAATAATAAGTTAATTAATTCACTATATCATAAGATTTATCATGAAATTCGCGATACCACAATTCGAGACTTAAAAGACCCCAAATTTTTCTTGAAAACTGTGATGAGTTTTCTAAGTTTTCTAAAACTTTTTTCGGATTGTAAAACCCCCTTGTTTTTGCCACATCTGATGAAAAAATATCGTACACAAATTCTTTTAAAGGCCCTGCAAACCATTCTTTCAGTGGCACAGGAAAACCCATTTTATCACGGCGATGTAAAATTTTTTCAGGGATTTTTTCCTTAAAAACCTCTTTAAGTAAATTTTTCATTTTTCCCCCGGGAAATTTTATATCCGCAGGAATGGTTGCTGCAAATTCTACCAATGGGTGATCAAGAAATGGCACACGAGATTCTAACCCATGGGCCATACTCATGCGATCTTCCACGTGCAACAATGCAGGTAATAAACATTTAAAGTCAAAATGGGTCATTTTATCAAAATACGCTTCCTTAGAAACATTGTCATGACTATTAAAAATTGATTTGAACTTTTCGAGGAGTTTATCCTTGCAAAATAAATTCCAATCTACTTCACCATTTGTATCGTTAGAACGGTCAATTAGTCTAAAATATCTCTCATCAAGTGGACCAAACAGTCCTTCTTTCCAAAAAGACTTTATTAAAGGTTTGTATTCTTGAAGCAAAGTTAAATTTGGAATTATTGATTCTGGTGTAACAACAAAATTGCCATTCTTATGCGTTCCATCGATAGCCGCTTTTATACATTGTTCAAAATAAGCAACAATATATCGGGCATAACCACCAAACATTTCATCGCCCCCTTGGCCACCTAACACAACTTTCACATGTTCAGAAGCGAGTTTTGAAACCATATACTGTGGGAAAGAACCTGGACCCGCCACTGGTGTATCAAGATGGTATATAATTTTTGAAATGTTATCGATAAAATCTTGAGCCGTAATATCTACGGTAAATAACTTTTTTTGAGTAGCAGCACTTGCAGCTTCTGCATAAGCACTTTCATCGTACCCAGGGTAATCGGTAAAGCGCCCGTGAAAAGAGCCATAAAAATTAGCATTTTGATCATTTGCTAAAGCTGTAATTAAAGAAGAATCAATACCACCACTTAGGTAACTGCCCACAGGAACATCACTCACCTGATGATACTTTACGGAATCTTGTAATAAATATTCTAATTTTTCTTCAAAATATTTAGCATTGTTATCATAATCAATTTGGTAATTAACATCCCAGTATTTTTTAACGTTTAATTGGTTGTTTTCAAAAACTAACAAATGCCCCGGCATAAGCTGGTGAATATTATTAAATAATGTTTCTTCACCAAGAGTGTACTGAAAAGTTAAATATTCTGATAACGCATCAGGGTTCGTTTGAATTTCCTTTAAAAAAGGGAGAATTGCTTTCATTTCAGATGCAAACACAAGCTGATCATCTGTTTTGTTATAATAAAATGGTTTTATACCAAAGCGATCTCTGGCACAAAATAATCGGTTTTTGTTCTTATCCCATATTGCAAAGGCGAACATACCACGCAAATATTGTATACAATCGATGCCATATTTTTCAAAAAGGGCAAGAATTACCTCAGTATCTGAATCAGATTCAAAAGGGTAATCGGCAAGTTCATTCTTTTTGAGATCTTTATAATTATAAATTTCTCCGTTAAAAACAATAATTGAACCATCGCGCCCCCGCATTGGCTGATTCGATTTTTCATCCAAGCCAATAATGCTTAATCTATTGTGGGCCAAATAAATATCTTTAGACCAAAAAGAATCAAAATGATCTGGCCCCCTGTGCGAGAGGGAGTTTTTGTGTTCTTGTAAGGGTTGGGTTATACCAAATATCGAGCACATTTAAAATTGATCCTTATTGTCAGAAATTTTTAGATACTTCAGCTTAATACTTTTTCCTCTTATATTTTGTGGAATCCCCCAACAATTATCCACCTCTAAAGAGCATATTTCCCCAGGCGAAGTTTTGGAAAAAGAAAAACAGACATTTTCATTTTGTTTTAAATTTTTTGAAACATAAACCATTGTTTTTTTTCCATCCCCATCATTTTTAATTGATAAAGGCACAAAATCACATTTTTCCTTAATGCACAAAATATATTCTTTTATATTTTTTATAAACTGATATTCTTCACAAAAATCTTTTTTGATACTATACAAATAAAAAACAAAAGAACCTTCAGGATTAGAACATAAACTACTAAGTGTTTGTAATGATAATGCTATTCTGCGTTTATAAATAATTAAGGTATTTGTGATTTCTTCTCCAAAAGCTTTATTTACTAGGTTTTTTAGAAGAGGCATTGTTCGAGCATAAACAGTTTGTTTTTCTGATATTAATTTTGATTTATGGCCCGAGACCACAGGAACATTTTGTTGGATTGGGGGAACAAAATTGAAAAAATGCTCTAAATCGCGTTCGAATTTTTTTATAAAACCTGAGTAATGATAGTTCTGGTTCCTTGCAATCTCTTCAAAAGCATTTTGAGTAATACGCCTCCATTCTTCAGGAGAATTTATTACGCCTACTACTACATCCATATTAGAATGGTTTTTGTTTAAGGGAACGTAATGACGCCAAGGCTTTAAGATATTGGAATAGTCACCTTCATATAAAACCATTAATGTTCCAAGTGCTGCGCACTCAAAACATCTCGGAGATATTTGATTTAAATTAATTTGACCATCTAATCCTTTAAAAAACTTTTCTTCAATTTCTTCAAAGGTAGCATTCGGATGAGTTTTTTCATATGCTTCAACCTGATCTTGTATGGTTCCAGTAAAATCAAATACACTGGCTCCGCTTTCACAACCAATAGAAGCCTTGGAATTTTTTAAAAAATCTATCCATTGATTACCATAAATACGATCTTTTTCATGGTAAGAAATATCAGTTTTTAGATTATGTTTTTTAGTATCTTGATTGAATTTTGCAGAAATCATCCATTTTTCTTGTCCTAATCTTCCATACCAAGCTGATAGTTTTCGAGCACGGTAGACAACGTCCAATTGTCTCTCTTCGTAAGTGGGGCGATATTTTGATAAGAGAATTTCCGGCACAAATCCTGTGAGCGTATTTATTTTAATAAGATTGGGCAGCTTTTCTGTCGTATAAACTTTTTCTATTTCTGATTCTGGCACGCATGTATAAAGCACGTCAGCTTTAATAAAATAAAGATTTTCTATTACATCGTTTACACGGCGATACTCATCTTGGATAAAAACAATTTTTTTTGCCTTTACATTCCTCAGCATTAATCTAAGCCAGGCAGGGCATCTTTCATCATTAAAAAAAAATATTGTGTAATGGACTATAATAGCATCATATCTTTCAGCCTCTTTGAATGAGATTTTATCTTTTAAAACATCAACATAGTAATAGGTGTGTTGAGAATACCTTTGAAATGACATTAAGTGATCATAGACTGTATTGGCAATTTTTTCGCCAATATAAAAAATTGCAATCTTCATAGATCTTTATTTTTTTTTTGTATTTTACTAATTTTTTCTATATCGTACAGTGAGTGTTTTAAAAATAAATTCAGGTAATCTGATGCTGTGTTCTCTACTTTTGCACTGGAAAATTGATGTATAAATAAGATTCTAATCATAAATTTCTCTAAATTTTGAAATAATCATGCAAACAAAAGAGTTTATTCATCCATTAAACCTTTCAATGTTCTGTGATGAGTAAACCAAAAATTTTCAGATATAATTTTTATTTTTTCTAATTTTTTATCTGTTTTTAAAAACCGTATTAATGAATATATTAAATTTCTATGCTCACAAAGGTTATTTACATTTTGATGCTCCTGAGCTTTAACAATAATGTTTTTTTCTTTGCAAAAATTGTCAAAATAAAATTCAAATTTTCCACGCTCATCTTGTGACTTGTATGGAAAAATCTTCATGTCTTCAGCAACCCTACTTGCTAGGTTATTTAAATCTAAATGATATTCATTTTGACCAAAACGATTTAATACTTGGTAATCATATGCACAAAGATTATGAATTGTATAAACTTCAGGTATTGGCAGCTGGGCAATTGTGGTATCAAAATCTACACCACAGGATTTTATAAATTCTTCTGTTGCACCAGGCTGAGTAGCTCCCTTAGCACCATTGCCTATATAGTTATTAACTGCAAACATTAGCTTTTTAGGATGGTATGCTGCATTTGAGCTCAAACTTAGGGCTAAAACAGCTGAAGAATAATCAGGAGAAAAAAGATGAAATAATTTACCATATTTTTTTTTAACCTTTTGCAGAAGACTTTTATGATAAAATCCAAAAAATAATTTCCCAAAGTTGTAATATTTTCCAGAATGCGAGCGATTAAACTGAAAACCAAATCGTCGTTCAAGTTCCTCTTTTGGGCTATAAAGTTCAATCTCTGACTTTTCAGTATTCCCAGCGCTTGCGGATATCCACCTCCAAAAATTCTTTGGATACCAAAGACATCCAGTGTGTTGATAATTTAATATATCAAATGCCTGTTTATTCAGAACATCAAAAAGAGTCTGTAGGGCATTTTTTCGCAAAAGAGATTTATCCGTTAATACACCTGTGTACTCGCCTGACGCATGTTCGATTGCAAAATTATAATGATCATGCATGCTTAAAATTTCATTAGGAGTTACATATTTAATTTTTTCAGAATCTAATCTTTTAAAAATTTTTTCATATTCAATCTTTACTTCAGGGTCACTATTGTCAGAAAATATTACTTCATAATCTTTGAAGCTCTGATTTTTTAGGGAAAACAAAGTATTTTCCACTAATTGTGGGCGGTTTCGCGAACAAACAATAATCGAAAAAAAAGGTTTATTCATTAGTGATATCCTTTAAAGTTTGTACTATTTTTATTACATTTTCTTCTGTAAGACTTGCTCCACAAGGAAGGTTTACACCACGGGCACATATATCATAGGCAGTGGCATTTTCCTTCTGCGCTCGAGCAGCATCTGTAGCGCTATCGTAAGCCTTCAAAGAACTTAAAGGAGAAAAAAATGGCCGTGTGGCAATACCGTAATCATTAAATTTTTGCACATAATAGAATTTATCTTGTTTTTTTGAATCCTTAATTAGTGCTGTTGTCATCCAATAACTGTTAAAAACCTCGGGATGATCGGGATTTAAATAAACAAGATCAAAGCCCTTTAATTTTTTACTATACCAATTAAATATTTGTTTTTTTTTTGCAACAAGTTCATCAATACGCTCAAGCTGAGCAAGCCCCAATGCTGCTTGAATGTTTGACATCTTATATTTATGACCGACCTCAATGTTTTGAAAAAGCGTATCACCTGGTATGCGTCCGTGATCACGAAGTATCATGCATCTTTCATAAATATAATCATCATCAGTAACTAGCATTCCCCCTTCACCAGTTGTTAAGGTTTTACTCCCATGAAAGCTAAAGCAACTTGTAATGCCAAACGTTCCAGATAATTTTTTTTTATACATTGATCCAATGGATTCTGCCGCATCTTCAATCACAGGAATTCCCAAAGCCAATAAGTTATCGTATTCAGGCATATGCCCATACAAATTCACCGCTATAATAGCCTTAGTTTTTTCATTTATCAGTGGCTTTATTGTTTCTGCCGATAAACACCAGGTTTGTGGATCAATGTCGGCAAAAATTGGAGTTGCACCTACGTAAGTAATGGGAGCAGTGGAAGCAATCCAGGTTGCATCGGGTACAATAACTTCATCTCCCGGACCAATTCCTAACGCCAACAAACTCAGATGAAGCCCTGACGTACAAGATGGAAGCGAGATTGCATATTTTCGTCCAAGGTAAGTCTTAAATGCAGATTCGAACCTATCGATATAACCATTGGCTTGATCATACCACCCATGGGTGACAGCATCGGTTACATAAGAAATCTCTTTTTCAGAAATCCAAGGGCCCGCAACTGGGATCATTTTGTACACTTTAAATATCCGTCTGGTGCAACTGTAATAAGTAACTTGTTATGGATTGATGTATCAATTTCAAAACGATCTGATTTTTTTAAAAATTCATGAACAGCTGTTTTAGGATTATCTCCTTTTCCCCACGGACGATCTGGGAAATAGTCCTCTGGCATATCATCAATAACGGTATCCATTACAACCAAATAGCAATCTTTAGAGACTAGAGAGCTATATAATTCTAATTCTTTTAAAACATGATCATGGGTGTGATTTGAATCCAAAATCACCATTACCCGGGTTCCCGGCTTAATAAATTGTTTCACTTGATCAATCACATTTTGATCGATAGATGAGCCCTGAATGAGTGAAATACGATGAGCCAAGGGATGGTTTTCAATAGCTTCACGGTTATGTTGACGAATATCAATATCGACGCCAATAACATGGCCACTCCCATTGAGAAGGTGCAGAATGGAAGCACTCAGGATTAAAGACCCACCCCTGGCAACACCAGTCTCTATGATTATATCAGGGTTCGTTTTCCAAATAATTTCTTGCATAGCCACAATGTCTTGAGGAAATTGGATAATGGGCAAGCCAAGCCAGTCGAAGTTGTAGGAATATGAAACATCTGAGCTTTTTAAAAACCAATCTTTTGAGATGGTAGCAAGACCCTGCTTTTCACCCATAACATTAATTCTAATTTTTCTATTTTCGTGAAATTTTATTCTATCATCCATTTAATTTTTCCTCTTCAATTGAAATTTTTACTCTATATGTGCGCCCATTCTCAGAAAACCAGCACCCAGGATATCCATTAAATGTTCTGGCTCTAAGTAAGTTTAATAAGTCACAAGCTTTATAATCAGAATTTAACTTAATTTCACACGAAGGTTCTAATTCACGGGCGTATCTAATTGTATGCGAAGAGGTTTGAGGTGTCTTGGGAATATCGCCCGAAACAATTTCAAAGATATGCTTTTCAAAAAGAGACACTATAGAAAACAGGGCTTTTTCATATAGGGTTTGACCATTATCTAACCAGGATACTGTTATTTTCTCTTGATAAGCTACATCTCCACCGTCGATTGATTCATCTACCCAATGAATAGTGACACCATAAGGAGTTTTGTCTACAAATGCCCAAAAATTTGGGTTTTTACCTCGGCCAAATGGAAGAAAACTTGGATGAAAATTTAAAAATCCAATTTGAGCAGCCTTTAACAAATCTTTTTTTATTATATAGGGCCACCAGCATAATATACCAAGATCAAAAAAAGGAGCATTTCCAGTTCTACACGCTATTTCTTCTATAAAATCATCATGCCTAAAGACGCCTTTACTGATTGAAAGACCTGAAAAATTTATTTCTTTAGGGGCTTTTCTATCTAAAATTAGATAGTCTAAAAAAATTCCTTTTTGGCGAATAATATCAAGAGTTTTTTGACCAACCTCTCCATCTGCAAACAAAGCAATCCTCACGCCAAAATCCCTTCAAAACTAATTTCCCTTGCAGCTTCTTTTACATACACTTGATCCATCATGTAAAATAATTCTGTATTATCCTCTAAAGTTTTATAGCCATGGGCGAAGCCTTTGGGTATGTAGAACATTCTTCCATTTTTTACCGATAACACTTCTGCATGCCATTGATTATAGGTTGGCGAATCTTTGCGTAAATCTAACATAACATCATAAACAGATCCAGAGGTGCACCTTACAATTTTTGTTTCCTCGTAAGGATTTTCTTGGAAGTGCATGCCGCGTATTTGACCCTTTTTATTGTTAAAAGATGTGCTCATTTGAATAAAGCTAGTTACTAGACCATGCTGTTTGAATTCTTGTTCACAAAAAGTACGGGCAAAGTATCCACGTTCATCATTATGGGCCTCTAGCTCAATTAAATAGGCTCCAGACAAACTAAGAGGAGTAAATTTCACGGAACCTCTTTAACCTCGGGTAAAGGTAAAATAAACTTACCTCCCTTTTGAATGAAAGCATTTTGCTGTTCAATAATTTCGTCGGCAAAATTCCAAGCTAACAAAAGTGCATGGGAAACGTTTTCTTTTAAGAGGTTATCAGGTGTTTTTACTTCAATTCCTGTACCGGGAGTATATTTAGATTGTTTTTCAATACTTCTATCGACAACAAATTCAATTAAGTCTGCACCAATATTAAAGTAATTCAATAGGGTTGTGCCCTTAGCACTTGCACCGTAGGCCGCTATACGCTTACCGGAAGTTTTAAGTTCCTTTAACGTTTCATTTAAATTTTGCTTAAGACTTACAAGTTTTTGCATAAAACTACTGAATGTTTCAGGCTTAAACAAACCAAATTCTTCTTCCTGTAGAAGGGTTTCTGCAATTATAGGATCTTCAGGTTTTAACCCAGCATGGCCAACATAAAGACGCAAGGTACCACCATGGATCTGAAGTTTTTCTAAGGTATAAATATGCAACCCTTGACACTCAAATGCTTGCACCAAAGGTTTGAGTGAAAAATAATAAACATGTTCATGGTAAATAGTATCAAATTCTAATTTTTGCACCAAATCAAGAAAATAAGGCACTTCTATAATAGCTTTACCTTCAGGCTTTAAAAGTGTTTTTAAACCCTTTATGAAATCACTAATATTAGGAACATGCGCCATAACATTATTAGCATGAATAACATCTGCTAATGTATTCTCATTACTTAATTTTTGGGCTAATTCGTAGCTAAAAAAATCACATAGGGTTTTTATACCCTTTTTATTGGCAACTTCTACAATATTTTGTGCTGGGTCAATTCCTAAAACTTCAATATTTTTTGCCACATAGTTCTTCAGCAAATAGCCATCGTTACTAGCTATTTCAATAGCACGAAAGTCTTTAGGAATATCATTAATAATTTTTTGCACGAGATCACTTGCAGACTTTAACATAGTGTCTGAATTAGACGAGAAATACAGATAATTCGAAAAAAGTTCTTTTGGATCCACTAAATCCTTTAACTGTGCTAACCCACACGTTTTGCACAACATAACCTCTAGATTATAGCGCTTACAATTTGGTTCAGGGTGTTCAGTTAATGCATTAGCTAACGGCATATCACCCAAAGGAATTATTGAATAAATTTCTGTTGAATTACATGATCGACATTTAAGCATTATCAAAAAAATCCTTATACCAACTAATCGTCCTTTTTAAGCCCTCTTCAAGACCAAACATGGGTTTCCAACCTAATTTTTCTCTAGCTTTCGTTGAATCAAGATACTGTGCTTTAATTTCACCAGAATTATTACCTTGAACAACTGGTTTCAGATTTGATTGCATATTCTTAATGATCATATTTGTTAACTCTAAAACATTTTTTTGTGTTTCATTTGAAAAGTTAAAGGCTTCTCCCTTAAGATTATTGTTTTCAGCAAGCTGTTTCGCAAGTGTTATATAAGCACTAACTGCGTCCTCAACATATATATAATCCCTAATAAGGGTGCCATCAGAACGAATAGTAGGTGTTTCACCGCGTATGATTGACCGAATCGTCCCAGGTATAATGCGGTTCCAATTTAAATCTCCGCCACCAAAAAAGTTTCCACACCGGGTAATAGCTACTGGAAGGTCAAATGTTGTGGCATAGGATTGACATATCATATCAGCGCAAGCTTTACTTACATCATAAGGATATGTAGCTTTTAATGGGAAATACTCTTTATATGGCAAAATATCAGCATCTCCATAAGCTTTATCAGAAGATGCAACAACTATTGATTTTATTGAAGAAACACGGCGCGAAGCCTCTAGCAAATTCCATGTTCCTTGTATATTAGATTCAAATGTTGATAAAGGGTTTTTATTTGCAATGGGTACAATGGTTTGCGCTGCTAAGTGAATAATTGTTTCAACTTCATATTCAACGAGAATTCTCTCAAGTAAATCTGAGTTCGATAAATCACCCCTAACAACCGTTACTTTTTCCATTAAAGATGATGAAAGTAATTTTGATGCTGGAACCCAATCTCGAACAAGGGTAACAACATCAGCCTCACAATCACAAAGTTTTTGTACAAGCCATCCACCAACAAGGCCTGTGGCCCCAGTTACTAATACCCGTTTATCTTTCCAAAAATGTGTCATTACCAAACCTTCCAAGGTGCCTTTCCTTCAACCCAAAGGCTTTCTAAATATTTAAGATCCCTTAGGGTATCCATACACTGCCAAAAACCATCATGACGATAAGCAGCAAGCTGGTTTATTGAGGCAAGCTTTTCAAGTAGTTCTGATTCTAAGGAACTTTTTGTACCTTCAATCATCTCTAAAACTTTTGGGTTACAAACCATAAACCCACCATTGATCCACCCTTCACCTGCCTGTGGTTTTTCAGTGAAGCTTTTCACAAGGCCATTTTCCATAAATAATCCGCCATATCTAGCAGGTGGCCTTACAGATGTAATAGTTGCAAGCTTTCCACTTTTTTTATGGTAATCCACAAGATTGCTAATATTCACATCAGCAACACCATCACCATAAGTTACCATAAACAAGTCATCTTTAACCCAGTCTGTCATCTTTTTAACACGGCCACCTGTCATAGTATCTATACCCGTATCCTCTAGATGAATAGTCCAGTCATCATGGTCTCTTTTAATGATGTTACTATTTCCAGCCTTAATTTTGACCGTTAAATTACCTGAGTAGCCCGCATATTCTATAAAGTACTTTTTAATCATGTCTGCCTTATATCCAAGGGCGATCACAAATTCATCAAAGCCATAATGAGCATAAATTTTCATAATATGCCAAAGAATCGGACGTCCACCAACTTCTACCATAGGCTTTGGCCTATTTTCAGTTTCTTCACTTAAACGGGTGCCGAAACCCCCTGCTAAAATTATAGTTTTCATTAAAAAATCCCCCCTTTAATCTCATTGATAACAGTGAAAGCCTCTTCCCCGCTCACATAACCACTCATAGGTAAACTTAAAACATGCTCTGCCAAAAATTCACATACAGGCAAATTACCACCGGTCGCCGTGGGATAATGCTTATATGCTGTTTGTAAATGCAGGGGCTTGACGTAATATACCATTGTCGGGATACCAGCCTTTTTCAGATCTGACATTAGCTTGGAACGGTTTACCTGCTCAGGCAACAGAACGGTATACTGTGCCCAAGCGGAGGTTGCCCCATCAATTACATAAGGAATTTTTACGATGTCCTTTAAAGCTTCATTATATGCATCGGCTGTTTTTTGTCGAGCAATCAGTTCATCAGGGAATATTTTGAGTTTCTCAAGTAATATGGCTGCTTGCATAGTATCTAAGCGTCCATTCATGCCAATACGCACATTATCGTACTTATCGCTGCCTTTACCATGCACCCGAATTGATTTTAATGTTTCAGCTAATTCATCATTGTTTGTAAAAATAGCACCACCATCGCCGTAACACCCCAACGGTTTTGCTGGAAAAAAACTAGTGGTTGCCATATCGCCAATGTTACCAACCTTAAGGCTTTTGTAACAAGCACCAAAACTTTGGGCCCCATCGGCCATCATCCAAAGGTTATGTTCATCAGCGATTGCTTGAATAGCATCGTAATCAGCAGGTTGACCAAATATATCAACGGGAATAATTCCTGTAGGTCTTAGGCCTAGTTTTTTAGCATGAGCAATTCCCTGCTCCAAACTTTTAGGGTCTAAATTATAGGTGTCTTGCAAGGAATCAATAAAAATGGGAATAGCCCCCATCCAAGCCACCACTTCAGCCGTGGAAGCAAAGGTAAAGGAAGGCACAAAAATAGCATCACCCGGTTTTACCTTCTTGGCTATTAAACCCATAGCTAGGGCATCGGTGCCATTAGAACAACTAATGGCATGTTTGGCACCGCAAAAACTAGCCAATTTTTCTTCAAGCTCAAAAATTTCTGGCCCCATAATATATTGACCATGATCCAATACCCGCTGGATCGCCATGTTTATATGGTCACGAATTAAGTCTTGTTGGGCTTTTAAGTTAATAAATTCCATGATTTATGCTCTTCCCATTGCTTTGTGGTTATCAACAATTTCTTGTAAGTTATCACTTTCATCTATCCTGTAACGTCTACCTTCGCGTGGACAGACAAGATCATCACCTAATCTTTCCCCAGCATGGCTAACCCAACCAATTTGCTTACCTGGATTACCAACCACAAGCGCATGGGGCTTTACACTTTTGGTGATAACAGCTCCAGCACCAATTAAGCAATAAGCACCTAATGTATTACCACAAACAATTGTTGCATTAGCACCAATAGTAACGCCTTTTTCCACAATAGTTTGTAAAAATTCATCCTTACGTTCAATTTCAGCACGCGGCGTATTGACATTCGTAAACACACAGGATGGGCCACAAAAAACACCGTCTTTTAAGGTTATACCTTTGTACAAACTTACGTTATTTTGAATTTTACAATTGTTACCCACCACAACATCAGGCCCTACCACAACGTTTTGCCCAATGGTACAATTTTTTCCAATTTCCGTGCCTTTTAAAATATGGGAAAAGTGCCAAATTTTCGTGCCTGTGCCAATAACACAGCCCTGCTCAATACAGGCCGTTTCGTGGGCAAAATAAGATTGCATTTTTTTGGTTAGGGTAATGATTTTACGTGATGCTAGGGATTGTTGTGCCGCATCTAAAACTTGTAAAACGCTTAACCCTTCGGCGGCATCGGTGCGTGGGGTTTTATTTAATAAAATACAATCGACAAAATGTTGGCATTCAAGTTTCAAGGGTTCAGAAACTTGTAAGGGAATTTGAACAATTTCAGCCTTTTCAGGATGGGGTATACCATCGCGCCAATTAACTTGGTGGGGGTAAAGTTTTAGTTTTTCGCCCCAAGGCAGACCATCATCAAAAACAGCCATACCTTGACTACCAACCACCACTAACTTTTGTTCCTTAAAAGGGTGTAACCACGACACAAAAATATGGGCCTCTATACCGTTTTTAAAGCTTAGGTGGGTGGTGGTAACATCTTGAATATAGGGGCTTAAATGGCAAGCACCTGTTGCAAAAACAGATTCGGGCAAATCGCCAGCAAGGCCAAGAATCATAGAAATATCATGGGGTGCGAAGCTCCATAAAATATTTTCTTCATTACGGAACTTTCCAAGGTTTAAACGATTTGAATAAATGTATTGCAAACGCCCAAGCTTACCTTTTTTTACCAGGGATTTAAGTTCTAAAAAAGCCGGATGATACTGCAACAGGTGGCCAACCATAAGCTTTTTATTCTGCTGAATCGCTAAATTACACAGTTCATGAGCTTCTTCCACCTTTAAGGATAAGGGTTTTTCCACAAACACATGCTTGTTGGCGTTTAAAGCCTTTTTGGTTAAGTCATAATGTTGAGCCGCTGGTGCTGCAATCACCACGCCATCGCAATCACTAGAAAAAACGCTATCAACATCCCTAGACTGAACCTTATAGTTATCAGCCATACTTTTGGCTAATTCTTGATTTGCATCACAAACAGCGTGTAATGTTCCAAGTTCAGAAAAATTGCGCACAAGGTTTTTCCCCCAGTGTCCACAACCAATAACGGAGATTTTAGGTTTAAGCATAGGTTTTATTCCCACTTTTTAAGGATGCATAATCTGTAATTTTTTCAAGCTCACCTAATTTCATGGTAAGAATTCGGTGACAATTTTTTAAGGTTGTTAAGCGGTGTGCTATCATAATAACCGTGCGATTTTTACTAACATTTTGAATGGTTTCCATCAGCCGTGCTTCAGTATCATTATCTAATGCCGACGTAGCCTCGTCAAAGATTAATACTTCAGGATTACGATATAAAGCCCGGGCGATGGCAATGCGTTGGCGTTCACCACCCGATAATCGTACACCACGCTCGCCCACAACAGTGTTATAACCTTCTGGCAATTTATCAATAAGTTTTTTTAATTGCGCAGCTTCGATAACGTCGCTAAGGCGCTGAAAATCAATGTCTTCGTCGCCAAAGGCAATATTTGCAGCAATCGTATCATCAGTTAAATAAATGCTTTGGGGCACGTAACCAATTTTGGTGTGCCATTGATAGCTATTAACCGCAAACTGTTGATCAACTAGCACTTCGCCTGTGTGAGGTTGTAATAAACCTAACAAAACATCAACCAAGGTAGATTTGCCAGAACCCGTTTCGCCAACAATGCCTATGGATTCGCCTTTTTGTAAAGTAAAGCTAACATTTTTTAAGGCATCGGTTGTTGTGTTATCATAACGAAAACTTATATTTTGCACAGAAATATCGCAGCTAAAGGTAAGGGATGGTTCATTTTTATAAACGGCAGTTGCTTCTAAATATTGAAACTCCTTATGTACGCGGCTTATACTTGGAAGTGCACCTTTTAAAGCAGCCAATTGTTGGGCTATGCGATTTAATCCCGGCATCATACGAAAGCCTGCGTACAAATAGCCCGCTAACACCCCAAGCACAGCCGCTGGTGTGTCATTATCATATGATAAATACGCAATGGCCATGATAAAAATAGCCACAAATAGTAATTCAATAATAAAACGCGGCAGTACACTCACGGTGATTTGCTTTGCTTGGATTAAGGATTGTTTTTGGGAATATATGGCATATTGTTTTATAAAACTACTGCTTTTCCCCAACAAAAGAATTTCCTTAAACCCGTGGAAAAATTGATACAAATAGCGGCTTGTATGCACCCCAGCCGATTGCAAACGCTTACCCCAATCATAGGAGTAAGGTAAAAGTATTTTTGAATAAAGTATACCGATGAAAAAACCCATAAATGCGACAACAAAAAACAAGTTTTTGTTAAGATAAATAAGTAAACCTGTTATACAAAAAAGCGCAAAAATTTCCGAAAGCATAATGGCTAAGGCTGCCATAGCACCGCACACCACTATTTGAACGTCGGCTGCTATGATACTGGTATAGTATGTGGAATTTTTTGTTATAAAATTAGCATAATTTGTCCTGTTAAAGCGCTGTAAAACCCTATTTTTTAAATTGTAGAATATTTTTTGAATGGTGCAATTTTGAAAATACACCTCAAACATTCCTAAAAGGTTTTTTATAGCATAAATAGCGCCAACAATTAGCGCTGAATAAAACACCATTTTACCTGGAGAAAGGCTTTGCAATACGCCAATTTTAGTAAAATAATAAGCACCTGTTGTGGGATCATTAAGGATTTGCGCAAAAACCACAATAACAGAAGCCGTAGCAATTTCTAGACATGATATAACTAAAGCCATAACAGCTAATAACACCCATTGTTTTTTTTCATAAGGTGTTAACAAGGCGCGCACTTTTTTAATACCCGCGCGAATTGATTGTAGTTGTTTTTCTGATTCCATGGCTACCGCAGTCCGGGTGAAAACACCCAGAACAGATAAAATTAAAAATGTTTAAATGTAAAACTTTTTCAAGTTATTACATTTTCTTTCTTACAAAGACAATAACGCCTTTTTCAATAAAAACAAGCACCTAGGCACAAGTTTTCTGTTCCTTTTTTTGCATTAATCCACGCGTGGAATTAATGTGTTTACGTGTGATACAAAGACTTGTAATGCTAAATAGCTTATTGTCATCAATATGTTCCTTTAACGCATCAAACGTACCTTGAGGATTATTAACATCGGTTACTAAAACCCCATCAAAATCCTGCAACTTTTTTATGTATCCCTCGGTTTGATCAACAAGTTCTAATCTAATACGAAAACCTTGGGAAACAAGTAAGGCAATTTCAGCCACATCGCCCTTGCCTACCAATGCTATATTTTTAATATTTTGTTGTTGGCACGTTGTAAATAATTCTTCAAGTTGCACCCGCGTATCGCGGAAAAAGGTCATTGACCGGTACAAATACCCTGAAACCATCCGGCTTTTTTCTGCAAATCCTTTTGGAGTAACAAAGTAGGCCCAACGCTTTGGCGCCACTTGGCTAGAACGGATAAAACCCTTACGCACACAGCTTTTCATATAACTTACCATCATACCTAAAGATATACCCATGGTTGTGGCTAAATCTCTTTGGGTGGCAGCAGGATTTTCAGCCAATGTTGTAAGTAGCCTTACCATAACCTCGCTATCCGTATGTTGCTTTGCCTTTTGAAAAACTGCCATTAAAGTTTATGAATAGATAATATATGTATATTGTACACGTACAGTACAATCTTTTCTGTTTAATGGTCAAGGCAATAATCGGTAATTTTTAATACCTTTGAAAATTAATTTTTTCACCTCATTCCTGAGCTTTGACAAAAACTAAAACGCGAATCATTCTTGTTCAAGATCTAATTCAGATTCATCCTTAAGATTTGTAATAAATTCTTCAAAAGAATCGGCAATAAGGGTGAGGTTGGAATAATCTGCCACCTTGCCATTTTCCGTGTCGGCTTCCATTTCATGGTCCCAATGATATATCTTATTTCTGTCTATACCTTTGACTGACATAAGTATTCTATTACCCAAACAATCATTGCCTATTGGAAGCATATTGTCTGGATATCGTTCTCTATCGTGAAGATAAGCTAATAATCCTAAATTATCTTTATAAGTTATGCCAAAAAGGCATGAAATAATAGACCCATTTTTGTTTTCTTCTTTGAAGTCGTAAACATTATTCTTACTATCCAAATATCCGCCATTATACTCGATCAAAAAAAACTTATAGTCCTTTGGAAATTTATAACCAATAAATTTTTCAATTGTTCTAATAACTTCCTCATTTATAAATTTTGAGGTATCACTAATTTTAAGTTTCATTTTGTTATTCCTCTAATTATTGCATCTCCTCCTGTGTGCCTAAAGGCATCGTGTATATCTTGTGGAAGTAACAGCATAGTCTTTCCATCATGATGATGATGCCAAACTTGACCTTTTGGAGTTTGTTTATAGCCTTTCATTTTATTTGCATTGGAAATATCTAATTTACTATTTCCCGAAAAAAGTATCTCTACCTTATATTTAGCATACCTTGAAAAATCAGCATTGCCAGAGGGTGTGAAGGGTATTCCATGTTGGTAATCTCTCTGCAGATTGGGGTACTTCGCCTTAATGTTAGCCGGTAAATTTTCAAAGTGATACACCTTGCCTGCATACTCATGGTTTATCGGCATACGGTTGTTGATTTTTCTTACCATGCCACCACTTGATTTCGCCACATCGTTTGTACCAAAAAGCTTCTCACGGGCTGTTGCATCAGCCTTAACCCCAACACCCTTCACCTTTGGCTTTTGGGCAACTCCAATACCCTTCACACCCCCACCACCAACCTTCACCCCAGCTTTTACATCGGCTTGTAGGAAGTGGCTAAAGGAGCTGGCTTGTTTGTTAAGCACAGTCGCCAATTGCGGTTGTTGTTTAGCTATCAGCTGCAACACCTGGTCGGCGCTACTGGCCATAAAGGCCTTACCCTGGATGATCACCTTATAGACATAGGGCTTGGCTGCGGCCAATAGCTGTTGTCCGGTGGCAGTTTTACTAGCAGCTTTGGCCAGGTTACCTAAGCCTGCCGTCGCCCGGACCAAGGCAATTTCAATGCCAACCTCGGTAAGGAATTCCTCAAACTCGCCTTCATACAACAGGTTAGCCTTGTGGGCGAGGTTATAAAGCACCACACCCCCAACAGCCACCCCATAGGCTGCCGCCAACAGGTTATTACTTTCCTGGGCAACCTGGGCCGATACCATCGCCTGGGTGGGATCGAGGCCAAAACCGAGGGCGGTTAGGCCACCAACCAGGGTGTGAAACTGGTGATGCTCCTGCAGTTTGTGGAGGAAGCTGTGGAATTGTTGATCATTTAGCCCAATATTATTAGTGCTAGCATCGGTGAGCCCAGTATTAACACCTGCCTCAATTTCCGCTTGATGAATATCATTCAAAGTTT
>CAYGPH010000007.1:0-40232 GCA_964351815.1 uncultured Verrucomicrobiales bacterium
TTGCTCCACCTTCAACCCCTTCTGGCTGAGCTGATCATTAATCCCGTGCAATAGCTTGTCCATCAGTTGTGCTTTAACAAGCAGATTACGAAAGCTGTAAATGGTCGTGGAATCAGGAACATAATCTAAGCCGGTGATTACCATAAAGTCCAGTCTCACTCTTAAGGCTTCTTCCAGGCGCTTCTTCCAACTCGGTGTCGCTTAAGTTGTACCAGTTTTGTAATATCAATGCCTTTAACATGGCTTTAGGACTGTAACCCTTGGGGCCATATTTTGTCCGACCAAGCTTACCCATGGTGACTTCTAAATTCGTCCAATCAATGATTTTAAAAACCCCGATCATTTGACTACCTTTACACCTTGAGGCTGCTTCTTCCACTAAAAATGACACCTGTTTTCTCTAAACTCTTCTTACATCCTTAATCTAGCACTTTTATTCAACTTATGCGGCGGTCTTATATTGTAAAACAAATTGGGAATGGCGAACTGTAGGTTATTTGAATTTGAATTTGGATTTACAACCTGCCCACAACCCTACCAGTGTGGCAAAAGATATCTCAGGCTGGTTGAGAGGTTGTGGACGGGTATAGGAGTTTTGATTGATGATGAATAATTTTATCAAGGATTTGGGTGATATTTCGGGGGTCAGTCCTTTGCGGGCAACAGTGTCCGTCTAATAATTTGTTTTATGATTTATCGGATGTGGCTGATTATTGTTTGACTCTAAGGCATTATGATTACTTCGAGCCTTTTTTGTTTTGATCCATGTACCCTTTCCCAAGATTTTGGGTATATTATATTTTTGTCCCAAAAATCAGCTCCAAATTTTTGCTTGGTTTGATGGGTTTTGTAGTGATGAATAATAGTCCTAACTGATTCTCAGATTAGGGAATTGAAGTGGGTAGATCTTGTGGATTATGAAGGTGTGACGCTAAAAATGACAATTGTTTTCTCTAAACTCTTTTTACAGCTTTTCTCGCACTTTTGCTGTACTTATGCGGCGGTCTTATATTTGTTATTTGCTATACCTTCTTTAATGCTATTCCACGTCAATTCTTATCTATCTTTAGATAAAAGTACTTGAATAATTAAAATCTAATTGAAATAAGCAGTTCTTTTTATAATTATAGGACTAGGAGTAACTCTACCAGATGAATAGGAACTAAACACATAATCTACTTTATTTAAAAAAAAACCAATTACGCTGCCCTAGCGATAGTTTGTGCTTTCTCTAAGGCTTCTTGCATATTGCCTACCATATAAAAAGCAGCTTCTGGAATATCGTCATACTTGCCTTCACAAATATCTTTGAACCCTGTAATGGTATCTTCTAATGACACCAGTTTTCCCGGTGAACCGGTAAAAATTTCAGCCACAAAAAATGGTTGAGAAAGAAAACGTTGAATTTTTCGAGCACGATCAACAGTTAGTTTGTCTTCGTCTGAAAGCTCGTCCATGCCTAAAATAGCAATGATATCCTGCAAAGACTTATAGGTTTGCAAAATTTCTTGAACGCGGCGGGCAACATTGTAGTGTTCTTCGCCCACAATATTTGGATCAAGAATACGTGATGTGGAATCTAGCGGATCAACTGCCGGGTAAATCCCCAGTTCAGCAATGCTACGGCTTAGAACTGTTGTTGCATCTAGGTGGCTAAAAGATGTTGCTGGCGCTGGATCTGTTAAGTCATCGGCAGGCACGTAAATAGCTTGAACAGAGGTTATAGAGCCTTTGTTTGTCGACGTAATTCTTTCCTGTAGCGCACCCATTTCAGAAGCCAGGGTAGGTTGGTAGCCCACAGCTGAAGGCATACGCCCCAATAGGGCCGAAACTTCTGAACCTGCTTGGGTGAAACGGAAAATATTATCAACGAAAAAAAGTACATCTTTACCTTCTTGATCACGAAAGTTTTCGGCCACTGTTAAGCCTGTTAAAGCAACACGTGCCCTGGCCCCTGGTGGTTCATTCATTTGCCCGTAAATAAGCGCAGCTTTAGAACCCTCTTCACCAATTTTAATAACGCCTGAATCTATCATTTCATGGTAAAGATCATTACCTTCACGGGTTCGTTCACCAACACCCGCAAAAACTGAATAACCCCCATGGGCCTTTGCGACGTTATTAATAAGCTCCATAATTAAAACGGTTTTTCCTACACCAGCGCCGCCAAATAAACCAATTTTTCCACCTTTAGGGTAAGGAGTTAGTAAATCAATAACTTTAATTCCCGTGGTTAAAACTTCCGTTGCTGGCGATTGGTCGGCAAAGGAAGGTGCTTCACGGTGAATGGGCAAACGAAGTTTTTCACCTATTGGTCCACGTTCATCGATTGGGTCACCAATTACATTCATAATTCTACCCAGGGTTTCTGGGCCAACGGGTACATTAATCATGTCGCCAGTATCCACAACTTCTTGGCCCCGCTGCAGGCCAAAGGTACTATCCATAGCAATAGTGCGCACCGTATTTTCACCTAAGTGTTGCGCTACTTCAAGAATCAGCTTTTGATCATTGTTTTCAGCTTCTTTGCTAAGGGTTACTTGAAGGGCATTTAAAATTGGTGGTAAGGCATCTTTAAAATGCACATCAATCACAGCCCCCTTAACCTGGGTAATATGACCAACGAGGTTTTTATGAGATTTTTTCATGTGGGTACTCCTTCTGATCCTGCAATAATTTCGGTTAGTTCGGTAGTGATTTGAGCTTGGCGGGTTCGATTGTATTTTAGGGTAAGTTTATCGATCATGTCTTTAGCATTACGGGTTGCATTGTCCATAGCCGTCATTCTTGCAGCCATTTCAGCAGTTTGACTTTCCATCCAAGCTTTATAAATTTGTGCTGCAATATAATGCTTTAAAAATAAGGGTAAAAATTCATCTGCTTCTGGTTCTACAAAGGATTTGTCGTTATGGCTTGTAAATTGAAATTTCGTAAGGGTTTCAAAAGTTGGTAAATGTAGTAATACCGATTTAAAAGCCGTATAAAGAACATGAATATTATTTATTTCACCCTTAGCTTTCATTATTTCAAGGGTCTCTAAAATTTTTAGAAAGGAATGAAAATTCCATTGATCATCAAAAATAATGTCTTGTTTAAAAGTGTTATCTTTAAAAGCTTCTTCAACCTTTTTACCAATACATAATATTTTGCAATTTTTATATTCCTTAATTGCAGCGAAAGCTTTTTTTAATAAGGTATGGTGAAAGCCCCCACATAAGCCTTTTTCTGCGCCAATTATAATTAATAAATCTGGAGCATTATTTTCTTTTAACCATACACAAGGTTGTTCTAAATCAAGGTCAATTCGCCCAAGATTTTGCAACATTTCTGCGTAAGTTTGGGCATAATCTTTTGTATTGGTCACAACCGATTGTAAACGTCGCAATTTTGCAGAAGCGACCATTTTCATGGCTGATGTTATTTTGCTAGTGGCCTTTACGCTTTGAATGCGTCGGCGTAAATCCTTAAGACTCATGATTATATTTTTCTACAAAAGATTCTACAAAACCTTTAAGAAGCTCCTCACTTTTTTCCGATAACACACTGGTATTATCAATGTCATCCATTAAATGCTTATGTTCCAAGTGAAGTTTTTCTAAGTATTGGATTTGAAACTCTTTAATACGCGTAACGTTTACACTTTTTAAATAGCCGCGCACTGCTGCAAATAAAATACATACCTGTTCAGATAAACGCAGCGGGGCATTTTGGCCTTGTTTTAAAACTTCTCGTAACTTTTCACCCCGAGATAACAAAGCTTGGGTACTGCTATCCAGATCACTTGAAAACTGTGAAAACGCCAGCATTTCCCTATACTGTGCAAGTTCTAGCTTTATTTTACCTGCTACAGCTTTCATAGCTTTGGTTTGAGCTGCAGAACCAACCCTACTCACAGATAAACCAACGTTTACCGCAGGGCGGATACCATTGTAAAACAATTCAGTTTCTAAAAAAATTTGTCCATCGGTAATAGAAATGACATTGGTTGGAATATAAGCTGACACGTCTCCAGCTTGGGTTTCAATTATTGGCAGAGCCGTTAAAGACCCGCCGCCAAATTCTTCACTCATTTTTGCAGCTCTTTCAAGCAGGCGTGAATGCAAATAAAATACGTCTCCTGGGTAGGCCTCTCGCCCAGGGGGGCGCCTTAACAATAGAGACATCTGCCTATAGGCTACGGCATGCTTTGAAAGATCATCATAAATCATTAGGGCGTGCATGCCATTGTCCCTAAAGTATTCCCCCATCGTGCATGCCGTGTAAGGCGCCAAATACTGTAAGGGGGCTGAATCCGAAGCTGTAGCAGCCACAACAATACTGTATTGCATAGCCCCAGCTTCTTGTAAACTTTTTACAAGTTTTGCAACGGAAGAACGTTTTTGCCCAATAGCCACATAAATGCAATATAAATGTTTTTTAGGGTCTTCATGTTGATTGATCGTTCTTTGGTTTATAATTGTATCCACAGCAATGGTGGTTTTACCGGTTTGTCGATCTCCAATAATTAATTCACGCTGCCCCCTACCTATGGGCACGAGGGAATCGATAGCTGTTATGCCCGTTGCCATCGGTTCGTTTACCGATTGGCGTGAAATAATACCTGGTGCCTTACGTTCTACTTCTGCATACGATACATCTTTAATAGGCCCCAAACCATCAATAGGGTTGCCAAGGGCATCAACAACTCTGCCTAGTAAGCCCATACCCACAGCCACGTTAACAATTTTTTTTGTACGCCGTACTTCTTGGCCTTCAGCAACCTTATCTTCATGTTCAACAATAACCACACCAACGTGATCAACTTCTAAATTTTCAGCAATTCCTCGGATCACCAAGTTATCGGGGCCAATAATTTCAACCCACTCACCTGACTGTATGTTATTTAGGCCAAATACACGGGCAATACCATCTCCAACGGAAATAATAGTCCCAACCTCGTAAAGGTCATAAGCCTTTCCTTTGGTTTCTTCCAAGCTAAGTTTAATAATATTGCTAACTTCTGTTACATTTGCTTGCATTAAATTTCTCCAAGAATTTGGCGTTCAAGATTCGTTAGTTTGTTTTTTAAAGTATTGTCTAATCGATAACCTTCACAACTAGCATAAAAGCCAGCTAGTAAGCTTTCATCTTTTTCAACTATAAAGCTATAGCTTTTTGCTGGAAAGGTTTTACCAAGAAATGTTTCCGTTTTTTCTGATATTTTCTTTTCTACGCCAGTAACGTATATTGTTCTTCTGTTTTGTTCGTAATTTTGTAAAATCTGCATACTATTTTGAATGTCATTTGTTAGGATTATGCGTTTATGGGCAGACAAACATTTTAGAAAAGTTTGAAATACCTTATGCCATTTGTACTTTTCACACAAATTCACAATTAAATTATGCCGTAGTAATTTTTCAGAATATTTGGAACATAATAAATTTTTTAAGGCACTATGATTTTCTAGCAAGCTATTAAATTCATTAAAATTATCCAAAATACTATCTAAACAGTTTTTTGAATTTGCAAAATAATAAAAACACTTGGCATATCTGCCAGGTAGGCTAACATTTTCATTATTCGTTTGAATTATAATTGGCAAATTTAGTCATATATTATTATATCTATACTTAAAGTATCAAAGCTTTGAAGGAGCTGCAATGTTCAAAAGAATTTTTAAAAAATTAAGCTTAATTATTTTGTTCTCAACAATAAATATTTTTGCAGCCGCAAACGAATGGCAAACGGCAGGAATAATTACAAAGATTAACTTTGAAAAGCAAAAAGATTTTTCTAAGCCATTACTTTCAGCTTCAATAGGCGGAGAGCTTGAAACAGTAGCACGTGTTCTTGATGATGTGCATTATTTGCTCGATGAAACCCATATGCAATCGCATAATTTTTCTCAACTTAATATGTTTATGAATAGGCTTTTATGCAAATATTTAGATCCATCTTCAAATACCGTAGTGAAACAATTTAATGAAATTGTATCTGAAGATATAGTTGATTTACTTACAATTAGTTTAGCGCCAACTAGTGAAACTGAAGCCTTAAATTTTTGCATTTCTGCTCTTGTTCACATGTGCTCTAATTCAGAAAAAAAATCTCCAAACAAAATAGATCTTATAAAACAAAATTCTACATACGATTTTCTGACAAAGGAAAGGTGGCTAATTTTTGTAAATCGTTTTCAACCCCTTGCAGATGCTGTGAATCAACAAAATATTTATAATTTTGCCATGGGCATTGTCCTTGGGGACTGTTTGGATAGTCTTTTAAAAACAGGTGGCTATGATTGGTGTTTAAAAACGGGTTTTTTGCCGGAAACTGTGCGAAAAAACCAAGCCCTCAGGCAAAATATTTGGGAACTTATGCTTAGTTATGGTCTGATTCAATCTCCCATAGAAAATGTTTTTTCTACAGAAAATCCTTATAAACCAGAAGGCCAAATAAAAAATATTTCCTTCACGCCAAAGGTTGTTGTTTTGGGTGGTAACCGCCTTGACCCTAAAATGAAGGATTTAAGTAATCTTCACTATGAAATGCCAGAAAAAACGAGTATTTTGCCAATGGCTGTTGGCTCTATTCAATCCCCCCAGGCAGGTGATGATTTATTAGTAATAAGTATTGATTACCGTGATCGCCCCCACATTTTAGCGAATGTGAAAGATAATGTATTTTTAAAAACCTTGGCAGACTTCTTAAAAACAAAGCTAAAATCGGCTACTGCACTTGAAATACGTTTCGATTCTACCCTTCAACCCCAGGCCAATGAACTTTCAAGCATGTTAGGTAGAGGTATAAAAACAACAATTGTTTCAATAAGCTAATAATCCTTATCAGCATATAAATCGTAAATTATTGCCACAAGTTTTTCAATAACCGCTTGTGTACCAATTTTTGCAACACTAGAGATCACCATTGGTTTGGTTTTGGTTTTTAAGGAAAAGTTATTAGCTATTGTTTCAACTTCTTCACTACTTAAGGCATCTGATTTATTTAAAATAACGACTTCTTGCTTTTTGCATAGGGCAGGAAGATATTCTTTTAATTCATGGCGAATTGTTTGGTAGGCCTGAACAGGGTCTTCTTGGGTAATATCGATAACATGTAATAAAACTTTACATCGTTCCACATGGCCTAAAAAACGATGGCCTAAGCCATGCCCAAGGTGGGCGTTTTCAATTAAACCAGGTAAATCTGCTAACACAATTTCCTGTTCATATGCGTATGCAACGCCTAATTGGGGTTTTAGGGTTGTAAATGGGTAATCGGCAATTTTTGGTTTTGCCCGTGAAACAACACTTAAAAAAGTAGACTTTCCTGCATTAGGGAACCCTAAAAGGCCAACATCGGCTATAAGTTTTAAACGTAACCACAGCCATTGTTCTTCTCCAGGCCAGCCTGGCAATGCTTTTTTTGGAGCCTGATTCACCGGTGATTTAAAGTGGGTATTACCAAAGCCGCCATCTCCACCCTTGGCCAGGCAAAAGCGCATACCCTTTTCGTTCATATCTATAAGTAATGTTTTTTTATCTTCATAAAAAATTTGTGTGCCGATTGGCACCTTTAAAACAACATCCGCAGCATTTGCCCCCGTACGATTGCTACCAGAGCCATTGTTTCCTTTTTTTGCTTTAAAATGCTGTTGGTACCGAAAATCAATTAAGGTGTTTAATGCATCATGTGTTTCTATCCAAACACTGCCACCTTTACCACCATCACCCCCATCTGGGCCACCATATTCAACGAATTTTTCCCGACGAAAGCCAATACAGCCGTTTCCACCGTCGCCTGATTGAACAAAAATTTTAGCTTCATCAAGAAACTTCATACGGATTTTACACTACTAAATACTAAAAACTGAATATAGGGTTTAAGATGCAATTAATCCAGCGATATTTGAAAAACTAAATAGCACCGTGGCAATGTTTGAATTTCTTACCAGAACCACATGGACAAGGCCCATTGCGAGATGGGGGCATGCCGGATGCTTGATTATTATCCTGCAGACCACCGTGTTGTTGTGACTGTCGCCTTGCTATCTGTTCTTTCATTAACTGCATTAACTGCTGTTGCGTGATTTCTCCAGAATTATCACCATCGGCATTCATTTGTAACTTGGAAAAATCAACATCTTGAAGTAATGCTTCCAAAGTCGATTCCATTGACTGGCTTGTTTGAAAGTGATGCAAATGATTCATGAAATCCATTTTTAATTGGCCTAGCATTACTTGAAACTGCTCAAAAGCCTCTTTTTTATATTCATTTAAGGGGTTATTTTGGGCATAGGCACGTAAATTAATACCTTGGCGAATGTGGTCTAAAACAAGTAAATTATCTTTCCAGTGTTGATCTAGCAAACGTAACAGTAAGTTCCTTTCAGCATGGCGCATTTGGTCGGCACCATGTTCAGCTTCTAGGGCCAAAACTTTTTTTTCTATCAAATCCATCAGGAATGTTTTTAAAAATGCTTCTGAAATATTCGGGCTTGCTTTTAAAGTATCTATATCCGCTTGAATATCAAAAATGGCATGACATTCCTTAACTAAATTTTCTAAATCCCAATTGTTCGCGACCTTATCTTGTGGTTGATGCGACATAATTATGTCTTCTAAAACATCTTCGCGCATTCCCTCTACCATTTCTTGCATATTAGGCTTAATCATTAGGTCACGGCGTTGAGAATAAATAATTTTGCGCTGTTCGTTCATGACATCGTCATACTTTAATAAATGCTTACGTATATCAAAGTTACGTGCTTCTACCTTTTGTTGTGCTTTTTCCAATGAACGGGAAATATATCGGTGGGAAATTGCTTCGTTTTCCTCTGCTCCCATTTTGCGAAGGTAACCTTTAAGCTTATCGGTTGCCGAGAAAATACGCATAAGATCGTCGTCTAGTGAAATAAAGAATTTAGATGCCCCTGGATCACCTTGCCTACCTGATCGCCCGCGTAGCTGGTTATCAATCCTTCGGCTTTCATGGCGTTCTGTACCTATGATGTACAAGCCACCGGAATCTTTTACTTGCTGTTCCAAAATAGCAACTTCGCTACGTATTTCTTCTGCTATTTTTTCATGCTTACTCGTATCAGGTTCCTTAGCCAAGGCTTCTGATATGCGCACATCTACGTTACCACCAAGCTTAATATCTGTTCCACGACCAGCCATGTTTGTGGCCACAGTAATAGCCCCTGGGCAACCAGCATTAGCTACAATTTGTGCTTCTTTTTCGTGTTGACGCGCATTTAAAACTGCATGGGGAATATCTTGAACTTTTAATAGTGTAGAAATAAGTTCAGAACGTTCAATACTTGTGGTACCGATTAGCACTGGTTGCATGCGTTTACGGCAATCATGCACCAGCTTAATAACAGCCTTATACTTTTCATCGGAAGTTAAATATATTTCATCATCGTGGTCTATTCTGGTAACAGGACGATTTGTTGGTATTTCAACTACCTGCAGATTATAAATTTCTTCAAATTCAGGTGCTTCTGTCATTGCTGTTCCAGCCATACCAGCAAGCTTTGGATAAAGCCTAAAGAAATTTTGATAGGTAATCGATGCTAAAGTTTGGTTTTCTTGGGCAATTTCTACGCCTTCTTTGGCTTCAATAGCTTGGTGAAGACCATCAGAATAACGTCGACCATCCATCATACGGCCGGTAAACTCATCAATAATAATAACTTCGTTATTACGCACAATATAATCAACATCGCGTGTATACATTTTATGGGCACGCAAAGCCGATTGTATATGGTGAACAAGGGAAATATTTTGCGTATCATACAAACTATTACCCTTGAATAAATCAATCTTTTTTAATTCACTTTCTAACCTTTCAATACCGCTATCATTAAGCATGATGTTTTTTTGCTTTTCATCTTTTTCGTAATCAGCTTCTTCAAGGGTAGGAATAAGGGCATTTATTTTTACGTATAAATCGGAAGAATTCTCGGCCGGGCCAGAAATAATTAATGGTGTTCTTGCTTCATCAATTAAAATGGAATCAACTTCATCAACAATAGCGTAATTAAATGGTCGCATAACCAAATCTGATTCACGGAACTTCATATTGTCACGCAGATAGTCAAAGCCAAATTCGTGATTTGTACCATAGGTAATATCGGCATCGTAAGCTTTTTTTCGATTTGTATCGCTAATACCACTGTATATAGATTCAGCGGTAAGCCCCAAGAAACGGTATACCTTACCCATCCATTCTAAATCTCGCCTTGCAAGATAATCATTTACTGTAACAAGGTGCACACCCTTACCACTAAGGGCATTTAAGTATACCGGCAAAGTGGCAACCAGGGTTTTTCCTTCACCCGTTTTCATTTCAGAAATCATTCCCTTGTGCAGTACAATTCCACCAATAATTTGCACATCAAAATGGCGCATTCCAAGTGTGCGGCGGGATGCTTCGCGCACAACAGCAAAGGCTTCTGGTAAAATATCATCTAAGGTTTTTCCAGCTGCTAATTGCTGGCGAAATTCATTCGTTTTTTCTTTTAACTTTTCATCCGAAAGGTTAATTATGTCATTTTCAAAACTGTTAACTTTTTCTACTAAAGGCTGAAAAGATTTCACCAACCTGTCGTTGGCAGAACCAAAAAAAGAGCGCATTAAACTTGCAAACATATACTTATAAAATCAATATTATTTTCGATAATTTATTATAAGCACTTGTTGGCAAAATGGCTATGGATAGTCAAAAAAAATGTTTTTAAGCAGGTTCTACCACTAAACTATTACCATTAAGGCGAACAATTTTTAATTTCGTACCCTTAGGTGCATCAGACCCTATTAATACCCACGATGTTCCATCGATAGTCGTTCGCCCCTGACCACCAGTTATAGGTTGATCAAGCAAAAACTCACGGCCAATAAATTTTGATTTTAAATTATTAACATTTTGTGGTTGGTTGTTTCGTTTGCTTTGCCATTTCTTTCCAAGATAACTAAAGGCCACACTTAAAATTAAAAACATAACCAGGGGAATGGCTCCACTAATGCCGGTAGGCCAAACCACCAAAGCCATTACTAGGGCAGCCAAACCAAACCACAGCATAAAAACGCCTGGGAACATAAGTTCTAACGACAATAAAGCTACCCCAAGGCTTAGCCATTGAATTGCTTGCATCGAAATTAAAAAATCAAAAATTGGCTGCATTATTTACCCTTAATTGTTGGCTTAATATCACTTGATAATAATTGTTTTATACCTTCAAGTGAAGATAATAATCCGGTCGCTTCATAGGGCATAAGCACAATTTTTTCATTTTGCGATGTCGCAAGCTTACCAAAAGCTTCTACATATTTTTGCGATATAAAGTACTTTAAAGGCTCTGAGCCACCTTCTCTAACTGCTTTAGCAACCATTTCTGTTGCATTTGCTTCGGCTTTGGCTAAACGTTCCCTTGCTTCAGCATCGCGTTGAGCTGCTTCCAAACGGCCTTCGGATTCAAGCACGGCTGCGCGCTTTTCACCATCAGCTTTTAAGATTGCCGATTGCTTTAGACCTTCAGCTTCTAAAATTTGCGCACGTTTTTCACGTTCTGCTTTCATTTGCCTTCCCATGGAAGCAACAAGATCTGCAGGGGGATGGATATCTTTAATTTCTACCCTAGTTACCTTTGTGCCCCATGGGGTAGTGGCACCATCCATAACATCAAGTAATTTTGCATTAATTTGTTCCCGATGGGACAATAATTCATCCAAATCCATAGATCCCATAACCGTACGAATGTTGGTCATGGTTAAATTAATGATCGCAAGATGCAAATTATCGACTTCATAGGCAGCCTTGGCAGCATTATGGATCTGGTAATAAATGACACCATCAACACTAACTACAGCGTTGTCTTTTGTAATAACATCTTGGGAAGGCACTTGGTGAACAATTTCTTTCATATTTATTTTGGCCCCTATACTATCTGCAAAGGGAATAATTATATGTAAGCCTGGATCAAGGGTTTTAATGTAGCGCCCAAATCGTTCCACGGTGTACTGGTAACTTTGTGGGACTATGCTAACTGATTTGACCAAATATATTGCAACTAAAGCAATTAAACCATATAAAATGTATTCCATAATAACCTTTTCTAATTTTTTTATTATTATAGCATAATATTTTTTCTAAAGCCTTAACTACTTGAAACATTCATCATGGTGCTTTTTTAAATATTCACAAAAGCTAAAAAAATATAATCCTTAACAATACTTTTGCCTTTGTTATAGTTTTTATATGTATCGATTTGGATTTTTTTCCTTGTTTACGAAATTTTTAAAACCGAAAATTCCTTTGGTAATTTATCCCTACGGCAAATACCTACTAAATATTCTGATGAATAATCCTATAGGCTAAAATGACTATTTTAAAAAAATTCATTTTTACTTTGAGACAAAACTATTACCTGGATAAGCCATTATGGCTTGATTTCTTTGTGATTGGCTTTTGCTTTGGTTGCAGCCTTTATTTTATATTACCTTTTTCTGCCATTAGTAATGTTATTTTTTGGGCGATGGCTGCAATTACAGTTATCAGCTGCTTGCTTTTTTTTCTAAAGCCACAATTTGGTTTTTTTTATCTTATATTTTTCGGTTTTATGCTGGGTTATGGCCATATTAATTTTTATTTTGGTCAGCATAATTTAAACATGTTAAATACCCCAGTTCGAAAGGCACTTATTTATGGAAAAATAGAAAAAATAAGCAATAGGCCAGCCAATAAATCAAAAGAATACCGTTTAGTCCTGAAAAATGTTGTGGTTAACAATGAACCTATAAAAGCCAAATTACGTTTAAACGTTTTGCAAAATCTTTTGCCAGATGTAAATATTAATGGTGAAATCCATGCAATGGCAGATATTTATCCAATTCCTGGAAAAGTTACTGTTCAAGGCATAGATCCCAGGCAAAAAGCTTACTTTGATGGCGTATATGCAACAGCCCGCCTTAAGGAGCTTAAACACTATAAGCAAGCCCCGTATAATTCTATTCAGTCACACCGACAAAAATTAACACATTTTTGGATTAAAAATTTACCAGAGCCAATTGGTGCCATAGCTGCCGCCTTAACAACTGGAGATACTAGTTATATTCCGCAAAATGTGCGCGATGCATATGCAGATACGGGGTTATCCCACTTGCTTGCAATATCTGGATTGCACCTTGGTATTATTGCAGGGTTTATATTTTTGCTTTTTAGGCGCATTTTGTGTTTGTACCCCCCTATTGTACTAAATTACCCAGTGAAAATTTATGCATCGATTCTTGCCCTATTTGTATGCACGGGATACTTAGTTTTGGCCGGTTTTGGCACCCCAGTTGTGCGTTCATTTATAATGGTTTTAATAGTCGTTGTAGCTATGCTTTTTCAGCGGACGGCTTTTTCAACCCGCAGCTTATCTATTGCAGCTTTTGTTATACTTTTGCTTCAGCCGTACTTGGTTATTTCACCTAGCTTTCAACTATCTTTTGCTGCTGTGTTAGCGCTTTTAGCTGGTTATCATAGTATGTGGCCTAAAATTAAAGGGCTATTTATTGCTTTTTTCCCCCAGCCAAAATTTTATCAGAAAATCCTTTTTAGTATTTTAGGCTTAGCTTTTACATCAATCATTGCCACACTTGCTACCACACCGTTTAGTCTGTTCTTTTTCCAAAAATTAACTCTGAAATCTATTTTTGCTAATATTATTGCCGTACCCCTAATGACATTCTTTATTATGCCATTGGCCATTGTTGCGCTAATTGGATATTCCCTTGGTTTTTACAGCTTTGCATTAACATGGGGACATTGCCTTGAAACACTACAACTATGCACAAATTTGTTTGCCAAAATTCCATGGGGAAGTTTTCATGTCCATTACATTACAAACCTTTGTTTTACACTTTATGTTATAGGTTTTGTTTGGCTTTGCTTTTTAAGGCAAAAATGGCGTTTTTTAGGTTTTTTTCCAATCATAGTTTCTTTTACCCTTGTGTTTTATACGCCCATACCAATTGCATATTTTAGTTTAAGCAAAAACGCTGGTTTAATCATTGATAAGGGTAAGGGTTATAGTTTTGGCAAATACAATTCCTATCTACACGATCAATGGTTAAAGGAAGCTGGTTTGAAAAATATTACCAATTTAACAGATAGCAAGTCAGTTTCCAAAAAGCATGAAGAAATGAATTTTGAATTCCTAACGCAATATCGCTTTAAACCTAAAAGTTCAAAAAAAAATACAATCGTTTTTCATATTCAGCCCAAGTACTTACGTATATATCACAATGGTAAAAAGCTTCGGCTTAACTGGCAAAGTACATATGTTGTTTTTACAAAAGCACCATACTTCTTTGATACTGCCCACCAATCAAATATTTTTCCTTGGTCTGATCAGCACTATTCGATTTTTTAATTTTTAAATTGTTTTGTTTAAAACACTTAAAGTCCAAAGAAAACTTTAGTTGTTCATAAACGTCTATCATGTAAATCGGAGATTTCAAGAAGCTTGAAATCATAAGTGATTCTACCTTGTCCTTAACAAGATTACCATTTTCTGTGTAGCCAATAAGCGTTGGGGCAAAGCCATCAGAAATTTTTTTAAAGCGCAACCTTTGTAAGAATATTTCAACACCACTACAGGAAAGATTAATAAAGATTACAGATGATGACTGAATAATAGGAAATATTTTGTAAAAATTTTCATGAATGCTGTAAGAGTTAATTTTTTCTATTCCAAGTTCTTGCAAAATATATGTTAGAACCAAATTTTTTTTCTTATCCAAATCAAGGAATATAATTTGTTCGTGTTTTAAGTTTTGCATAGTGTTTTAAACTTTAAGTTTATTATTATCTACTTTTAATTGATTAACAAAGTGTTAATTACATGGAAAAGGCCTAAATATTTAGGCATGATAGAAAAAAATAAAAAAAATCATTATGGGTCTTGTTTCAGGGATTGTTGTGTTCTGCTGCTTATGGTGGATAATATTTTTTATGATTGTCTCAAAGGATTATCAAAAAACTTCAACCCACATAAATGGTCAAGCCTCCAGCGCTCCGGAATCGTTTTCCTTTAAAAAACGGGCAAAATTAGTAACCCTAATTGCGCTGGTTCTATTGATTATTATCGAATTAATCCTACATTTTCAATTGCTAGATTGGCTAGTAAAATGAAGTCTGGGCTTTATTTAGTGGCAACACCCATTGGTAATCTGCAAGATATTACATATAGGGCCGTAGAAACCTTAAAAAACGTTGATTATATATATTGCGAAGATACAAGGGTTACAGGAAAACTATGTAACGCTTATGGTATTTCGACCCCTCTAAAACGCTATGACGAACACAATGCCGCATCAGCAAGGCATTCTATTTTAGAACATTTACGTTCTAATTTATCAGTAGCATTAGTAAGCGATGCTGGTACGCCGCTTATTTCCGACCCAGGATTCAAACTTGTGCAGGCAGTTCAAGAGGCTGATTTTCATGTTACAACCATTCCCGGTGCTTGCGCCGCGATTGCCGCTATAACCCTCTCAGGATTACCTACAGACCAATTCTTCTTTGCTGGCTTTTTTCAAAAAAAAAACCTCAGCCTTTTAGATAAAGACATAAAAACCATTATTTTTTATGAATCTCCGCGCCGTGTGGTTAAAACCCTTGAGCAAATTGCACAACACAATTCCAGGTTAGATGTATCGGTAATTCGCGAAATAACCAAAATTTATGAAGAAAGAATAAGTGGAAACGTTGAAGATGTGAGGAACCAACTTAACCAAAGGCCATCTATTAAAGGTGAAATTGTTATTGTCGTGCACGGGAACAGTGATGAAAGCAATATTAGCGATGAAGATATTACAAACATTATTAACCAAAGGGTTGCAAAAAATGAATCACATAAGGATATCGTGAAATATTTATGCCATCATTATTCTATCAAACGGCAACAAGCTTATAATTTAACCCTTAAAGCCATAGAAAACCCAAGTGAAAAAAACGAGTAAATTGCCCATATATCAAAACAAGCATGAACAATCGCTACTGCTTTGGTGTAAGCATATGAAAGTTCTGCAGGATAAAGGTCTTAGTTTTCAAGAATCCCTAGATATTACAAAATGTAATGTAAATAAGGATTTTTGCCGAATTCTAGATTACATTGAACAACAAATTTTAGCGGGGATAAATTTAAGTGAAATATTTAAAACCTTAAAAATGCCACGCCTATTTTGTAGTTTTACCCAACACGGCGAAAACACTAGTAATATTCAACTTATATGGGGTGGTTATTTAAAAATAACCGAAGAAAAAAAGCAATTCTTAAAAGTATTAAAGCAAAATTTAAGCTATCCAATATTTTTATTTTTTCTAACCATTGCACTAATAGTGGCAAACAATGTTTTTTTATATCCTACGGTTCAACCGCTTATAAAAGAATATGGTTCAGAGAACACAATAGGGATAATGTTTCTTACATACTTTCCCGTATTCATAGTAGGTTGTTTTTTTTGCCTTTTCATCTTTCCCGCTATCACCTATCGCAGAATAAATCAGCAAAAACCCCTATCACAGTCAATGTTAAGCATTTTATCTAAAGTACCTTTTGTTGCTTTAATATTAAAAATTCAGCAGTGGCATTGGCTGAATCAGTTTAACGTTTGTCAAAACGCAGGTTTTTCCTTTAAAGAAATGATGAATAGCGACAATAGAATGAATTGCATCAATCAAAAAAAACTTGTTGCCACTGGTGTAGCCAATGAAATTGCAAGGATTTTTTATTTAAATATATTCTACACAAAGCTTTTAAAGGTTGGAGAATCAAGCGGGCGCCTTCAAGTTTTTGTGGAAATTATTCTTTTAGAAATAAAGCAAGAAATTGACAATGATTTAAAGTTAATTCAGCAATGGGTAGGGCCAATTTTAACCCTAATCATTGGTTTGATAATGATCACATTAGCGGTTACAGTTATTACACCTATATATGATTCTATTGGAACGATAAATTAAATGGATATTTCAAAACAATCAGAAAGTAAATCTGTAACGTTTAAGAATTTATTCAAGGCATTTTTTTATTCCTTTTTTCAGTGGTCATATTTTTCTAAAAATAAAATACAAATTATCTTAGCACCCAAAAAAACAACCCTAAGCCTTAAAACAGATATACTAAATTATAATGCGAGCCTTCAAGAAGGAGAAAATATAGATTTTCTTGGTCAAGATGCAGCAAATCAAAAAAAATTTCAAAAAACTTTTTGGCAAAATAGTGATCTTTTAAATTATTTAAAAAACCATCAGCAATCTATAATAAACCTATACCTTAATGGAATTTGCCCTACATATAAATATGAACACCATTCAATTTTTGCATGTTGGCGATGGCTTCCAACGATCTTTAAAAGGGAAAAATTTATTAGCTCATATAACAAATTATTATCGCATCAAATAAGTTTTTCATCAGGTGAGGTCGTATTATGCACCACTACCTACGAAGTTGATAAATTTTTGCTTGAAGATATTAATAGTATTTCTAAAAGCCAACACATTCTAAACGGAATATATTTTTTACCAGAATGTTTATTGTTAAATTTAAAAAAACAAGATTACTTCTGGCATGAACCATGGGCTATTTATGTTTTGAAGTCTTGCGAAAGTGCCGTTTCAATATTCGTTATGCATAATGGAAAAGTTATTTTGCAGCGTTATGTTGAAATTGAAAAACCAAGAAAAATTTTTGATGAACTTGAGAAAATAAAGACACACCTTAACCATCAGGAATATATTTTTAATTTCGAAAAATGTATTTTCATTTTTCCTGAAACCTATAAAACGTTTTTTAAAACCAGTAATCAAGAAAACAATTATTACTATGATGATGCACAACTTTTAAGCACACTAGATTGTTGTAAAAAAAAGTCAGCTAGGGTTCCATTAGGAAAATTAAAAAGAACAAGTATGCACAATAGGCTAATCATTAGTTTGCAGCGTTTTATGCCGCCTATTATAATTGTACTATGTATTTTGCTTTTTTCCTTAAGTATAAAAAATTTCTTTATTTCTTATGAAAAAGAATGGGTAAACAACCACCTAAAAAAACAAACTATCATGTACGGAAAAAAAACAAATGAACTTAGCCAGCTTGGGCTATTTAAAAAATTTTTAGATACAAGCAAGTTTAGCACAGAAAAGCTTGCAAAAAAGCTTGATAAAGCCATAGAAGGCATTACGGCACCTGATGATTTTTCCTTCAAAAGGCTTGAAAACACCTTGCAGATACATCTTAATTTTGTAGCCATTAACAAAAAAAAATTAAGAAAGCTAAAAATCACATTCGAAGATAATATCGAAGAACTGTTTGATAACGCAAGTTGGCAATGGCAGGAGAAACCTGATAGTGTTATCCTTGACATGGTGGTGCATAAAGATGAGTTATAAATGCTAGACTATAAACCATGTGTACCCATTAAGCATCTCTTTTTTATGCAAACAATGGTTGTCCTTCTGTTAACTTGCGCATCGGCCTACGGAATTTATTGCTATCAGGCGTCCCAAAGGACAATAGAACATTATAAAATTAATTTAGACGAGCTAGATGAAACTGAACTGCTTTTAAAAAAATTTGATAAATTACGAAATGAACATCAAAAAGAATTTTCGAAATTTATTCAAAAAATTCCTAGCGCAAGTGTTAGTCGTTCAGATGTTGAAAACCTTATTGTGATATCCGCAAAAAAAATGGGATTAAAAAAAGTTGTTTTAAAGCCTATGGGTATCCAAAATATTAATAATAGGTATGATAAACTAAAATTTACCTTTACGGCTATGGGTAGTAGTGATGCAATTTTTTATAAGTTTTGTAAAAAAATAGAAAATCAAAGCAAGTTTATATGCAACATAATGGAATTTTCCTTAAGTAGGGATAGAGATTCTTTGCAAATTCACAAGTTTAATGGAACAATAATTATTGAAGTTTTTGCAAAAAAAATAGAACATGCTTAATATTTATCTTGGCCTTTCACTTTCGCTTATGGGACCTAGCCCTAGCTACGATATGGCAAATGATGAACCAGCATCAAAAGAAACTCATGTTGAAAAAAAACAAGAAACCAAGGCAGAAAACAAGCAAGAAGAAAAGCTTGTTGCTAAACCGGTGAAAAAGCCTGAAGCTGATGCAAAGGAAGAAACGAAGCATGAAGAAAAGCCTGTTGCTAAACCGGTGAAAAAGCCTGAAGCTGATGCAAAGGAAGAAACGAAGCATGAAGAAAAGCCTGTAAAAGAGGAAACTCACGCTGGCACTGGGACCCTAAAACTTGAGGGAATTTTAAAATTTACAGATACAAATTGGGTTGTATGGATAAATGATAAAACCTATTCAAATGATAATATTGGTGAAGAGGAATTTGAAATAACAGCAGTAAATCCACGTTATATAACTATATCATTCCCAAAAATTAATCATCATCCTATTAATTTATATGCTAATCAAAGTTTAGATTTATCTAATTTAAAAATTGTAGACGTTGAGATAAAATCAGAAAAACCTGCTAAGGATCCTCGTGAAAATCCAAGCGTTAAAATCACACAAACCAAAAAAATGACTGTACCGAAAATTTAATTACTGTTTATTAACTAAATTAAGGCAGATTATTAATAAATAATAATGGAAACAATTGATATACGCAAAACTATGAAAAAAATATTTCTGCTTACATTTTTAATTGTATCCCCCTTATTTTCTTTTAATAGTGCAGGGCACAACTTTAATATTATCAATCATGAATCAGAAACCTGTATAGCAGAAGCAATGATTTGGCTTTCACCAAGCTGCGCCCATTGCAATGATTATTATCATTCCGTTGTTACGAAACTAAAAACAATTCCAGGTTTTTGTTTTAAAGTAAAGTTTATGCCACACCTGTTTCCCCTAGATATGGCAGCTACTGCACTTACTTGGGCTGATGGTGAAGCAAAGGTACAGGAATATGCTAGCCTTATTCTTAGAAATCAAAAGCTTTGGTTAGAACCATCAATGAAGTACCCAATTGGCAACACTACACGTCAGCAAAAAGTTTCAGATTCTATAGAATTTTTTATTAAAAATCTTAATAAATACCCTGAGATTATGGCTTTAGATAAGAGTCGTAATGCCAATACTATTCAAATAAAATTAGAAACATTCCTAACAAGCGATGATCCTTATGTGTTTTTAAAAATATTTGCATTATCTATTGGTTTTTCTGTTAATAAAATCAGCAGAGTCCTTGGAAAAGGTTTTGTGAATCAAAGCATTATGTATGAAATTTTTCAGCATATTCCCTTAAGTGTTGATAAGCATGGAAATGCAGAACCAGCTTATGTGTCGCCATTTTTCACAGATGTAGATGATAACACTGGCATTTCCAGTGCTATGCTAGAAAATGGAATTTTAACCCCAAGTGCTGCAAAAAAGATGGTAGATGAAGCGAAAAAGAAAGATGATCCTGAGCATATCAATGAATTATCATCTCAGCTACAACAACAGATAATAAACGGTACAGCAACAACAGCTGCTATTGAAAATAATCAGTAACAGCTGTTGTTTTTAGATTAAAATTGCAGAAATTTTATAAATTGCTTGCTTCTAAAAGATTTTCTTCAATTTTTACTTCCTTAGTAGTTCCTTCCATCATATTTTTCGCTACTAATCCTGAATTCATGCGAATAGCATTTTCTATTTCAGAAAACACATTAGGGTTATCCATTAAATATTGTCTTGCCGATTCTTTTCCTTGCCCCATACGGTCACCATTATAGGAATACCATGAACCAGCTTTATCAATAACGCCAGCTGTTACTCCTAGGTCTATCAGCTCACCCTCTTTGGAAATCCCTTGGCCATACATAATATCAAACTCAATAACCTTGAAGGGTGGTGCCATTTTATTTTTCACTACTTTTACACGCGTTTGGTTGCCAATAACCTGATCACGATCCTTAATAGCACTAATTCTACGAATATCTAGGCGAACCGATGAATAGAATTTCAATGCGTTGCCACCAGTTGTTGTTTCTGGGTTACCGAACATAACACCAATTTTTTGGCGAATTTGATTGATAAAAATAACCATACAGCCAGTTTTTGATATGGATCCCGTTAATTTACGCAGGGCTTGGCTCATTAGCCTTGCCTGTAAACCCACATGGGTATCGCCCATATCACCTTCAATTTCAGCCTTTGGAACCAATGCGGCAACACTATCAACAACAATCACATCTATTGCACCACTTCTAACCAGTGTATCTGTTATTTCTAACGCTTGTTCGCCTGTATCTGGCTGAGATATTAAAAGATCATCTAGCTTTACACCCAGCTTTTTGGCATATGCAGGATCTAGGGCGTGTTCAGCATCAACAAAACTGCAAACACCACCTTTTTTTTGTGCCTCTGCCACAATGTGTAAGGCTAATGTTGTTTTTCCTGAAGATTCAGGTCCATAAATTTCGACAATACGGCCCTTAGGTAGACCACCTATACCAAGGCCTATGTCAAGTCCTAGGGAGCCAGTGGGAATAACTTCGATATCTACTATTTTATTGTTTTCACCAAGGCGCATAACAGAACCTTTACCAAAAGCACGTTCAATTTGAGATAGGGCTGCATCTAGGGCTTTATTTTTTTCAGTCGATTGCTTATTCATATATTCGGTTTCCTTTTTACCTTGGGTATTTGTTTTATGTATGCAAAACTTTCTTCACATTAGCAGCGAGCTCTTTTAGGGTAAAGGGTTTGGATATAAAGTGCATATGTTGATCACTATCAAGGCTTTGGCGGAATGCATCTTCAGCATAGCCAGACATAAAAATCGTTGGTACATTAGGCTGTATTTTCATAGCTTCCTTATAAAATTCTGGCCCATCCATTAGGGGCATAACCACATCTGTAATAATTAAATCAAATGGTTTTTCTTGATTCAGCATTTCTATTGCTTCTAGACCATTTCTCGCTTCTACAACTTGGTAGCCTTTATCGCGCAGGGCACGGGCACTAAAAGAACGTACGCCATCTTCATCTTCAACCAATAGAATTTTTTCAGTTCCATTAAGGTTCCTTGGAACGTCGATTGTTGTTGTAGCGATTTTTTTCTCATCCCTAGGGATGAGTCTTGGTAAGTAAATTGTAAATGTTGTGCCTTTTTTTAATGCACTTTCAACATCGATAGAACCCCCCGTTTGCTGTAAAATTCCGTATACCGTTGCTAGACCTAGGCCAGTTCCTTCACCAACACCCTTTGTTGTAAAAAATGGTTCAAATATATGGGCTAAGTCCTCTTTTTTAATTCCTGCACCGGTGTCAATAATACTAATTGTCACGTAATCACCCTTAGCGATTATATCGTGAACAATATTTTTAGGTTCATTTAGTTCTACATTTTGTGTTTGTATGGTGATTTTACCATTTGAATTAATGGCGTCACGGGCGTTTACAACTAAGTTTACAATTATTTGCTCAAACTGCCCAAGGTCGACTTTAATGGGCCATAGGTCACGACTATGTAACACTTCTAATTCAATTTTTACGCCAATCAGTCGGCGCAGTAGTGCCATTAATTCAGCTAATGCATCGCTTACATAAACCTCTTCCGGTTTAAGGGTCTGTTGCCGTGAAAAAGCCAACAATTGCCGCACAAGATTTGCAGCTCGGTTAGCATTTTGTTTGATTTGTGTAATATCAGCATAGGATGGATCATTGGGCATGAAGCGCTGTAATAGAAGATCACAAAAACCAATCATCGCCGTAAGTAAATTGTTAAAATCATGGGCAATACCACCAGCTAATTGCCCTACAGCTTGCATTTTTTGTGACTGTATAAATTGTTTTTCAAGATCTTTTTGATGGGAAATATCGAGCATTTGCACCAAATAATTTTCATGCGTATTATGTAGCCGACTAATGTATGCAATACAATGGGTTTTATCGCCAGACAAAGCTAATTCAAGGGGTTTTATATCTTTGGATCCCATTATTTTTCGAAGAATATGCGCAGAATTCGCAGATAAAACGTCATAAAAAGGATTTTTTTGGCCAAGACGATAACGTACACCGTTATCTTCACAGAGTTTTTCAAAGGAATTGTTGTATTGAATAATCTCAGCATTTTTATCGATAATTAAGCCAGGAATTTGTGATTTTAAAAAAGTTGTTTCATAACGTTCGTTATGCGCAAGGTTAAGCATATCATCCAGTTTGCATATAATACCTGCGCATTCAGTGCCTTGGGGAGGGAAATACACAACAGGTAGAGTAGGCTTTTTTAAAGGCTTAAGTTCGGTAATTTGCGAAGAGTTCGAATTTTTTAATGGATCAACATCTAAAATTTCACCTTCGTTAATATCCTTTAAAGCATGTTTATCTTGGCATAACCAAAGGGCAAGGGTTTGATTTACTTCAAGAATTTTTCCCTTATTATTTTTAAAAAACAGCCCAATTGGCGCAGTATCTATAAACTTTTTTAGTTTTTCGTGTTCAATTCTTACCTTTTCTAAAGAGGCAAAAAAAGGTGTTAAATCGCGAAACGAGACAAAGTGTATAACTTCTCCACTATTTTGTATGTTGCTTTTACGGTATTGAAAAAAAATAAATTTAGCTGAAGTGCTTCTGTTCGATAAAATTGTTGCCGTTTCACCGTAATTTTCAATATTTTCTTGGCATTCAAGCCACCCCTTATAGTTTTTAAATTCCGAAATTTTTTCTTCCAAAAATTCCTGAAAGTCGTTACCACGAAAATTTGTGTTTGTATCAATAATGCGATAATTTTGATCCGCAATGGCATACATGGATTCCTTATCAAAACAGCTTTCTAGAATTTCAATTTTTTTAATAAAAAACTGATTTAGCTGACTACGCTGATTGTGCTTTAGGAGCAAAGGCAACGAAATTCCTACACAAAGAATAGAAAAAAAAAGTAAGGTCATTTGTGATGGGTCTGTTGCTTTTAGAAGGCTCATTCCCAAAAGGAATAAAAGCGCTACAAAAATAATACCTGCATAGGGTACCTTAAACTTCACGCTTAGCACTCCTTAGGGAAAAAACAATAGATAAACCAAACACTGTAAAAAGACTTGTTAGTGTTAGCCAAACAGGAAAATGCAAACCGAATATGAGTTTGCAGCCAACAATAATAAGCACTACAGCCAGGCCATATTTTAAATATTTAAACTGTTCTATGCTTTTTGCCAACAGAAAGTACAAGGCCCTAAGCCCTAAAATTGCCAAAACATTTGCCGTGTAAACTATATATGGGTCACGGGTCACGGCAAAAATAGCTGGTATAGAATCAACCGCAAAAATAATATCTGAAAATTCAATAAAAATAAGTGCTAACAGTAATGGAGAAGCCTTTAAACCTTGCTTAGTTTTTATAATAAAACGCTGACCTTCAAACTTCGTGGTTGAGGGAATAATTTTTGATATGTATTTCCACAAAAATGTTTCTTTTAATGGTTTTGGCTTATCGGATGTGAAAAACACTTTAATGCCTGTAAAGAGCAAAAGAAAACCAAAAACTATTAAGGTCCAGGAAAATTGTTCAATTAATTCAACACCTAAAAATATCATACCAGCCCGCATAACCAATGCTGATAGTATGCCGATAATTAAAACCCTATGCTGATACTCTAGCGGGATTTGCAGTTGTTTGAAAATTAAAGCAAACACCATAACATTATCTAAACTTAGAAATTTTTCAATGGTATAGCCGGCTATAAATTCTAAGGCTTTTTCGTTTGTGTAAGCGCTTTGAACATAAAAAAAGAACCCTATAGCCACAAAAACCCAAAAAATGCTCCAAGATAAAGCACTTTTGTATGAGGGTGTTTTTTTTCGATATAAAAATAGATCTAAAAGAATAAAAACAACAACGAACAAATTAAAAACAAGATATCGCATAAATTTTTAATAAAATTATTATTATATAGCTTACAATCATTTTTTTCCTTGGTCTATCATGGGTGAAAGACCTACGTATGTAGTTAATTTTCTGCTAGTTTAAACACCACATATTTTCCTAGGAGGCCCTTGCTTGATCGCATTGCATAATCGTTGTGTATACCGCTTGGAAGGCGAAGATACCTATAGTTTTTTTCAAGGGTTAATTACCCAAGATATTTATTTATTAGAAAATCAACCAATAATCTATAGCTTAATGCTAACCCCACAGGGTAGATTTTATGCCGATATATTTTTTGTTAAAAAAAATAATCAATTGTATATGGATTTAGATGAAAGCAGTGCTGAAAAAGTATTAAATAAGCTAAATATGTACAAACTAAGGAAAAGCGTTAATTTTTTCGCGTCGAACCTAAAGGTTTTTTGGGAAAAGCAAGAAAATGAAAATGGCTTGCAGGACCCAAGAAGTGCAAACATAGGTTATCGTTTATATATGTACGATGTGAAAAACCCCTTGAACAGTATGGGTAACCTTGATTCTTATACTAGGCAGCGCTATATGCTTAACCTTGCGGAACCAAATGAACTTATTATGGAAAAATCTATTCCCCTAGAATTTCGTATGGATGAATTTCAAGCCATTAGCTGGAAAAAGGGCTGTTACGTTGGGCAAGAGCTGACAGCCAGAACAAAACATGTGGGTGAAGTTCGTAAAAAAACCTATGGTGTCAGACTTCCAAACAATTTTGTTGGTAACGTCCAGGATGCCATTATGGCTGACGATAAAAAAATTGGAAGCCTTATCGGAATTTGTGGATCCTATGGTTTGGCCATGCTTCGAACAGAAGCAATTGATATGGATTTTGTCTGTAATAATCAATTAATTACAAGAATTCCTTAAAATTCAACGATTTTTCTTTGCTGCAGCCAATATTTTTTTTACACTCAAAGCAGTATTTTACTAAATTTTAAAATGAATTTTATTCGTCAGGCCATCGTTATCCAACTGTTAATGTTTGCTTTTATTCTAATTGTAGCAATGAAACTGTGGTACACTATTCAAGAAAGTTTTTCCCATAATGTTTATCTTAATGGCTTAATTCTTGGACTTTTTGTTTTAGCAGTCATATTAATTCAAAAAAATTACGCAAAAATACACATGGGATTTAAACAAGCTGATATATCTTTGCGTCAGCCAGCAAGGAAACAAAAAAATTTACAAACTACTCTTTTTTCACCCCTGTATAGTTTTTTAGGATCTACAGTTAAAAGCCCAACGAACCAGCAACTGTGTGTTCATAATATTGAACAAAACATTGATTCTATTTTAGTAACACCCAGATATATTGCAGGAACCTTAGTTTTTATAGGGCTTGTGGGAACTTTTTGGGGTTTATCCCGCACGGTAAGTGCTGTTGCCAATGTTATATCCGCAATTGATATGCAAGCAGCTGATGTTCAAGAAGCCTTCCAAGTTTTGAAATCTGGTTTAAAATCCCCCCTTGAAGGAATGGGAACAGCTTTTAGTACGTCTTTATTTGGTCTTGTTGGGTCTTTGTTATTAAATTTTCTTATTAAAATACAAAATTCTTATAGCCAAAAAATCATACACTATATTTCAAGCCTTCTTATGCAGTTTTCAATAGAAAAACCCCATAACATTGCCCAGGGCAATGAACAAACGGTTATTGAACAGGTTGTCGATAATTTAAACGCCTTAAACCGCTTTTACCGTGAACAAGTAGAGGGTAATCGCCAAAGTGAAAAACGCCATTTTCAAACCCTTGAAAACATGCATCAGCTATTATCGCAACAAGGGCATTTGGTTAAAGCAACCCAGGAAATGGCACACAGCCAGCTAAGCCAAAAACAAAGCCTACTACAGCAGCAAGATTTAGCTGAAGAGCATTTAAAAGCCTGGCGTTTACTAGATCAAAGGGTGGAAAATTTGTCACAGCAATTGGATAAATTATTGGGTGAATCCCAGCAGGAAATTTGCCAAGAAATCCGTGGTGTGTCTCGAATACTTAATAGCTTAATGCAAACTTCTGCATAGACTTTCAGAAAATTTTTGGTCTATTTTTATTTCTCGAACTTTTTGTTTATCTTTAGGATCAATAAAACTTGGCAGATTAGGCATAGCTATTACTACTATGGCCTTTTTGGCTAAATCTTTGATATGCAGCCAGCTATTGTTTTTATAGGTTTCATCCATGTGTTCAAAAGGTTCGTCTAACAGGTAAATAGATGCATCTTTGTGTAGGCAAGCAAAAACGCATGCATAGCGCTGCTGACCTTTTGAAAGTCTACCAAAGGGAATAGAATATGGGATATCTAGATTCTTTAAACTTGCTTGATTACCAAAGAAAGGCCACTGTTCTTCAAGGGATAATAAATTTAAAAAGGGATTGTTAGCGCCTAAGAAACTTAAACTGCCATAGGATGCTATATTTTTTTCTTTGCCTTGGTTTTTTTTGGCCATGAGTGATAAAAGTGTTGATTTTCCACAACCGTTTTTACCAGTTATAAAAACAATTTGATTGTTTTCAATTGCAAAATTTATAGGATTATCATGGGAGGAGGCAATATATGGATGAACAAAATTATCAACAAAAATTGGCAAACTTATTTCCTAATTTAAACATTAAAGCTATGATAAGCATTCAGCCGAAACTTCGTAAAGGTATAAATATTTAAGTGAATTGGCGCACAATATTTTATGTTTTAGGCTTTGTGATAAGTGGCGTGGGTATTTTAATGGTAATACCATCGCTTTATAGCCTGATAAACCAAGAAGAACATGTATTCCGTGTTTTCTTTTTAGCTATGCTTGCCACCATTTCTGTGGGGGTTGTCTGTATATTAAGTAATCGCCAACCTGGGAAATTAAAATTTGGTAGGCGAGATGCGTTTTTTTTAACATTTGTTACATGGATTTCATCTGTAGTTTTTGCATCCTTACCTATTTATGGCTCAATAAGTTCAATTACCTACGTGAATTCACTATTTGAAGCTACATCAGCAATTACAACTACTGGTATGACAACGCTAACCAAATTAGATTTACTGCCAGAATCAATATTATTATGGCGATCAATGTTGCAGTGGCTTGGGGGTATTGGGATTATTGTAATGGCAATTACCATACTACCAATTTTGCGTATCGGCGGCATGCAGCTTTTCCAAAGCGAATTTTCTGATCAGTCAGAAAAAATTCTTCCACGTGTTTCCCAAATCACAAGTAACATTTTGTACGTATACAGTTCCTTAACAATTATTGGTGTTTTTGCCTTACATTGGAGTGGTATGAGCTTGTTTGATGCTATTTGTCACAGCTTAACAAGTATATCAACGGGGGGGTTGTCTACGCACGATATAGGCATTCTTGCATATGATTCATGGCTAATTGAAATGGTCATGGTGATGCTTATGATTTTTGGGAGTTTAACTTTTGTAACCCTTGTGAAATTAAAAAATGAAGGACTAGAAGTTTTGGCATCAAGCTCACAGCTTAAGGTTTTTCTTCGAATATTAATTGTTAGCACCCTTTTGCTAAGTCTTATCCTTTACCTGAATGGTATGGATCTTGAACATGCCTTACGCAGTGGCATTTTTACGGGTGTTTCCATTATCACAACATCAGGTTTCGTGCAGCACGATTACATGCATTTTGGTCCATTATTTATAGCCATTATTTTCTTTTTAAGCTTTATAGGGGGCTGCACAGGATCAACAACAGGTGGTATAAAGGTTTTTCGCTTTGAAATTATTTCAAGGTATATCCGCAATCATATCAATAGTTTGTATCGTCCATTCAATGTTTTTGTACCAATTTACCAAGGAAAAAAAATTTCAGACCTTTTAATAAGTTCAGTTTTTACCTTTGTGAGCCTTTATTTTATTACCATTACATGCACAACTTTGCTTTTAAGTTTTTTTGGTTTAGATTTTATCTCAAGCATAAGTGGTGCAGTTGCATGTATTGGTAATGTTGGGCCAGGTTTAGGTGAGATTGTTGGGCCAACATGCACCCTTGCAGATGTGCCGGAAAGTGCAAAAATTGTTATGATGGTTGCAATGGTACTTGGGCGTTTAGAACTTATAACTGTCTATGCCATGCTAACTTTTAATTTCTGGAAGAGGTAATCTTTTGCTAATTAAATTCCTTTTGTTATTTACTTTAATAATTTCTCAGCACACCAATAGCCATGAATTTAAAACTGGCATAGCGCTTACAAAGCAGTTTAAATCGTATCTAGAGGGTCTAGATTATGAACTTGATAGCTATGATAACCTTGTGGTTACTATGCCATATATGAGTTTAATTAAGCTTGATCGGATTAAGCGAGTACAAATGGCCATGGCAAAACACATGAAGAACTATGGATTTTTTTTATCCATACCGCTTGATTACGCAGAATGGGTAAAAAAGCTTGAAAAAGTAGGTTTTGAATTTTTTGAATACAATTATCACAACCGTACTGTTACCCTACTTTGGCGTAATGGTAGGCCGATTCCAACACTTAATTATGCTTATACATCTGTTAGCGTTTGCCTTTTAAAGCGTGAGAAAAATAATGTCTATGCCCTAGCGTTAAATGAAAAGGAAAAACGTTTTTTCACCCTTCCTGGAGGAATATTAAAAGTTAATGAAAATCCAAACCAAGGAATTGTTCGCTTTGTTAAAAACCAAATTAGCTGCAATGTAAAACCTGAATCTTTAAAGCTTGTAGCCGTATATCATTCCGTAAGACCAGATAGAAAAACCTCTGTGGATTTTCTATTTGCAACCGAAGAATTTAGCGGTGAATTAAAATTAGGAAATGATACAAATGTTTTAGAAATGAAATGGGTACCTTTTGATAGTATGAAAAAAGAGGGGTTTATCGCTTTCAACAAACCTCTAATCCCCCTTTGGAAATATGCAATTAATGAAAAGCAAGCCTATAGGGCAGAAGCAAACGAACGTATTTTATACAAAACCTTTTTTGCCCTACCCTTAAAATAATAGCCACGTTATTTAGCTTTTCAAGCTTTATAAAATATTGCAACACTTAGAATTTTTCTCGTGTCTTTCTGTATCTTCTTTATAGTAACCACCAGGGGGCGGTGTTTCAGAATGTGTGTGATGATGTTCAGCTGAATAGTAACCACCAGGGAGCGGTGTTTCAGAATGTCTGTAATGCTGTTCAGCTGATGGCAGATGAGAACGATCACCATGATTATGCTGATGACGCATTATATTTACATGCCTTATGGTTTTTTCTCGATCCGTATCTTCAAAAGCTGTATCCTTGCCAGCTAACAAAGATTGTGAAAAACAAAGGCAAAATAGAAGAGATAAAAATTTTATTTTAAACATAGCTTTTCCATCGCTTTGAAAAGTGGTTAGTAGCAACTTTTTTTATTTTAAGGTATCAAGGGTATCAATAGCAACAATATATGTGATATTGACTTTTGAAACTTTGCAAAAGCAAGGTTATTAAAGTTTAATGGCCTAACCGATGATAAATTCTATTTTGCATTTAAAAAAATGTGAATTTATATTCAATTAATGGAACGGTAATACCTACCTGTTCTTATGGAAACATTTTAGAAATAATCCATTCTAAAGTTTTTTGTCCCCATATTTTTTTGTCAAATAGATTGGCAAGGAGAATATTCATTGTGCTACCTTAAGAAAAAAATACTTAAGTATGCAAGACATTAAAGCAATTCGTGAACATCCAGATGTATTTGTTAAAGCTATGGATAAGCGGGGATTAAAGTTTCCTATAAAAGACTTTTTAGCTCAAGATACTGATCATCGGGATAAACTAACCCAGTTACAACTTTTACAAAGCCAACGAAATAGTCTTTCCCAGGATTTTGGTAAGTTAAAGCGCGAGGGTAAAGATACTTCTAGCCTTGAAAAAGTGATTCAAGAAATTAAAGATCAAATGACAAGTTTAGAAGAATCTGTGCGCCAGCAGGGGGATATTATAAGCCAGCAATTGCTTGAATTACCAAATTCTGCAGCTAGCGACGTTCCAATTGGAAAAGATGAAAATGATAATCAGGTAGTAAGCAGCTGGGGTGAGCCCAATAAATTTTCTTTTTCACCTAAACATCACTATGAATTGGGCGAAAATCTAGGATTAATGGATTTTACTACGGCTGTAAAAATTTCCGGGTCACGCTTTGTTCTCCTAAAGGGAGCCTTGGCGAAATTAGAACGCTGCTTAGCACGCTATATGTTAGACCTGCACACGAAAGCCCATGGCTATACAGAGGTAAGTCCACCCTTACTTGTTACGGAAAAAAGCATGACAGGGGTAGGGCAGTTGCCAAAATTTAAGGATGAACAGTTTCAAACAACCCAGGGCCATTGGTTAATTTCAACAGCAGAAACCCCCCTTGCGAATATGGTGGCTGATAGTGTTTTACAAGAAGCTGAGCTTACAAAACGCTATACCGCTTTTACCCCTTGTTTTCGAGCAGAAGCAGGGGCAGCTGGTAAGGACACAAGGGGAATGATTCGTAATCATCAATTTAGTAAGGTAGAGCTTGTTGCTATTACAACTCCAGAACAATCTGCTGCTGAACATGAAAGGCTTACCCAAGCCGCTGAGGCAATTTTGCAAGGATTAGAATTGCCTTATCAAAAAATGTTATTATGCAGTGGTGATATGGGTTTTGCAGCACAAAAAACATACGATTTAAATGTTTGGTTACCAGCACAAAATTGTTATCGGGAAATTTCAAGTTGTTCAAACTGTGGAGATTTTCAGGCAAGACGAATGAATGCTAAATATAAACCTGCAGATGGCGGTAAACCAAAATTTGTGCATACGCTTAATGGGTCTGGTTTGGCTGTTGGTAGAACCCTTGTCGCTGTTATTGAAAATTATCAAAATGCAGATGGTTCTGTTACCATTCCTGAGCCATTACGTGATATGATGCAAATGGATAAGATAAGCGGTTAAGTATGAGAATTCTAGTATGTAATGATGATGGCTATATGGCCGATGGTATTGGTTATTTAGCTGAAATAGCGCGCACATTATCTGATGATGTTTGGGTAGTTGCCCCGATGAACGATCAAAGTGCGGTGAGCCATTCTTTAACCGTACGCAAACCCTTACGCATGAAAAAAGTTGGTCCACAACATTATGCCGTTCAAGGTACACCAACAGATTGCATACTTATGGCGCTAAATAATATTATGAAAGATCATCAGCCTGATCTGGTTTTATCTGGAATTAATAATGGAGCAAACTTGGCAGAAGATGTGATCTATTCAGGGACCATTTCCGCTGCGCGCCAAGCAACATTATTTGGTATTCGTTCCATAGCTCTTAGCTTAACTATAGAAAACGGAAAGCCTAAACAGTGGGCTACAGCAGATACATATGCCAAAAAACTTATAGAAAGGCTTTTGGGTTTTACATGGGTGCCAGGAACATTAATGAATGTGAATTTTCCCAATATTCCTCCCCATGAAGTTAAGGGCGCCCGCTTAACCATGATGGGGCAACGCGAAATGATTGAAGGTATTATTGAACGACAAGATCCCCATGGTGAACCATATTATTGGATAGGCAGTGGCCCTGAACGTTATCAAGATATATGGAAATATGCCAAGCCAGGTTGTGATATTGAAGCAATTGCTGAAAAATATATTTCCGTATCACCAATTAAGTTCAACATGACAGACGAGAAATTCCTAAACAAAATGAAAAGCGAGTTTGATAATGTATAAAATTTATATATCTTACATTGAATATTTTTTGTTCCCATAACGTTAAAATTTTTGCAATATAAAAACAATTTTTTTATGTCGGCAAAAATATTATGAAAAAATTAAGAAAAATTCTTCAAAATATACTATCTTAGTGCACTAAAATAAATAACAAACACAAACACAAACAAACGGTGAAACCATATGCAAAAGCAAAAACAATTTATTTTTATAGCCCTTTTGGCATTCCTTTCAGGATGTTCACATAATTATACCCCTGCAGAAATAGTTATGGATTCACCAATTAACAAACCCGTTTCAAAATCTTTGTACCATATTGTTAAGCAAGGGGAAAGTTTGTTTTCCATTGCTTCAATGTATGATTTATCGGTAAAAGAAATTACTGAACTTAATAGTTTAAAGCCAAATACAAAACTGCATCCTGGTCAACGCTTGTTAATTAAAGCAAAAAACAAACAAACGCAATACGATGAAAATGAATTGGAATCTAAGCTAAAACTAGAAACAGAAAGTACAGAGAATCTTGATACAATAGTAGACAACCAAGACTACCTTGATTCTTTACCCCATGCGAACGAATACACGAATAACGCAACAGTTAACACAGCAGCAGGGTATGCAAAACCCCTTGAAGGCACTTTAATTAGCAAGTTTGGGCAGCAGCCCGATGGTACATTTAATAAGGGCATTAATATAGCTGCCCCTAAGGGAAATCCTGTGAAGGCCATAGCAGATGGTGTCGTTAAGTATGTGGGTTCAAAAGCTGTTGGTTATGGCAAGATGGTTATGATTAAGCATGATGACGGAAGAATTTCAACCTACACACACCTCAATTCCTTTACAACAAAGTTAAATGCTATTGTAAGTAAGGGGCAAAAAATTGGTACTGTCGGCTCTACTGGCAACGTTACGCGTCCGCAGCTACACTTGCAGGTTCGCGGGATAGATAAAGAACCAGTTGATCCCCTAAGCTTAATCGGGAATTATTAATGCTTAAATGCGCCTAAGGTATGCTATAGCAAAAGTCGGCAGTTTTACAGCCTTAAGCCGAATATTTGGCCTGGTGCGTGAGGTATTTATGGGCCACTTTTTGGGCACAAGCTTGGTAACCGATGCCTTTATAGTTGCCTTTAAATTTCCAAATTTTTTTCGTAGGTTTTTTGCCGAAGGCGCTTTTAATGCTGCTTTTTTACCCGAATATAGTCGCCAGTTAAAGGAAAACCCTTCTCAAGCAAATTACATGGCCAATCAAGTCTTCTTTACAATGGCTTGGGGATTAAGTTTTTTTTCTTTACTGGTAATTGTATTTGCGCCTTTTTTTGTAAGTCTTATTGCACCTGGATTTGATGATACGCCTGAACGGTATAGCTTAGCGATTTTTTATACCCGCATAACCTTTTCTTATATTGTTTTCATTTCCCTATGTTCTTTACTTTCTGGTGTTCTTAACGCCATGAAAGAATTTTCCCTGCCTGCTGCCTTACCTGTAATTTTAAACCTTGTAATGATAAGCGCATTCCTTTTTCATGGTTCAAGAGAACTCTACGGTCAAAACCTTGCCATCGCTGTGGTGATTGCAGGAATTATACAACTTGGCTTACTGCTTTGGCGCGTGCGTAAAATTGGCGTAAAAATTTACTTTGTAAAAATCACCTTAGGTGATGATGTAAAAAAAATACTAAGGCTTATGTTACCAAGTGCCCTTAGCGCAGGCGTGATGCAAGTGAATATTTTTATTGATATGATAATTGCATCATTTTTGCCAGCAGGGGCCCTATCTTATCTATATTATGCCGATCGTTTAAATCAGCTACCACTTGCTATTTTTGGCATTGCTATTGGCACGGCGCTACTACCCCGCTTGTCGGAACTTTTTCACGAAAAAAACACCCTTGAAAAAGCCTATATTACGCAAAAAAAATCTATCATATTTTCCATAGCCTTAAGTGTGCCCGCAGCTATTGGGTTAATTATGCTCGCAACTAACATTGTTGAATGTGTTTATGGCCATGGGGCATTTAGTCAAGCCAGCGTGTATGCAACAGCTAAGGCGTTAGCTGCATTCGCTATCGGTCTGCCTGCTTATGCCGTGATAAAAATATTTACAACAACCTTTTTTGCCGTTCAGGATACCAAAACCCCTTTAAAAACCACGGCCATAGCAGTTATTGTGAATTTAATCTTGAACCTTATGCTTATTCAATACTATCAGCATGTAGGAATGGCCATTGCCACAAGCTTGGCAGCCTGGGTTCAAGCATTTTATTTAGCCTATTTACTAAGGGGCAAACAGTTAATACGTTTTAAGGGTTTAGCGCAGCCGTTAGTTAAAGTTTTTGTTGCATCAATCTTAATGATTGCTTATTTAGTTGGGGTCAAGGCGTATAATTTAAACCTAACGTTTAATGCCCATGCAATTATTCAAAAGGGTTTCAACTTATTTATGGTTATTTCATCTGGAATGGTGGTTTATTTTTTAAGTTATGCCGCCCTAACAAAAATAAAATGGTCAGCCCAACATACGGACTGACCATTTATAAGTATAAATTAAGAACTTTTACTCGGTTTGTTGAACAGGTTCCTGACTAATATCGTTTTCAGAAGGTTCAGTTGATTCTTCTTGTTTATTATGACGATTCTTAGCTTCTTCTAAAGTTTTTGCAACAACAACTAAAACTTCCACAGAAACTTCAGGATGTAATAATACCTCTACCGTATGTTCACCAAGAATTTTTATAGGATTCGCAATGTTTACCTGGGATTTATCAACGGTAAACCCTTGGGCTTTAATTGCCTCAGATACATCTTTATTACGCACAGAGCCATACAAATGACCCATTTCGCTGGCTTGACGAATAACGATAACTTCCAAACCTTCCATGGTTTTAGAAACGTATTGGGCATCCGATTTTTTCTTTAAATCATCTGCTTGAAGATGTGCTTTTTGCTCATCAAAATACGCAAGATTATCTTTGGTTGCCCGCAAAGCTTTTTTCTTTGGTAACAAATAATTACGGGCGTATCCATTAGCCACGTTAACAACTTGGCCCATTTGCCCAAGTTTTGGAATGCGTTCTAACAAAACAACACTAGTTTTACGCTTTAACATTTTATTTCTCCATGCCCTTGAAAGCGACAATAAGGTTATCCCGTATCCCGTATACGGGGTCAATTAGGGCTAATAATACAACAAAAAACATTGGCCACACAAGTATAAATATTAAGAGATTTAATCCCATCAATAAAAAAGGTGACCATTTTTTTAAAATTGCATACATTTGCATGATTTCGTATCCTCGCATAAATAGCGGAAAGCTGGCAGAAAATGTTAATAAGATTGCTATTGCACGAAGGGTCAGGGAAGGATAGTAGACTTGTTCAAGTAAAAATAACCACACCCCCGTTAAGAACGGAATATCCCAAGATACATAATGTGGAGTTTTCTTAGGAAAAACATCAAGTTTACGCCGAAGTTTGCCTAAGCGCAAAGCAGCATTTAAACCTATAACAAAATTGAACCATAGCATGGCTATCCAAAGGCAGGAACTAATGCCGGGGGCAAATTCCAAACCTAAAGGGAACTGTGTTTTAATCTGATTCAAGTATTGTAAAATCTGAGGTTCTAAATTTGGACTGGTAATATTTTCAACAAAATTTGGTGTAAGAAGTGCGATAAAGGTAAATACTGAAAAGGTAAGTAGCGATAAAATATCACCCAGTTGAAAGCGAAAGCGATTGTTTTTTTTTGTATAAAAACATAGCATCATGGCCCATTGTGGCAAAAAATATACAATAAGCATAATTAAGGCATAAATTGGATTTGTAACGATAGTAATAACAAATAAGGGCATGAGAAAGCTTAGCAGCATGGAACGCATGCCAAATATAAACCCCACATAACATATGGGAGCCATACTGAACCATGTAATTAGCATCCATAGAGGCGGAAAAACCGGCAACAAAAGAAAAAAAGTGGCACTTAAAGCACCACTCCGTATAATTGTTTGGGTTTCTTTATTTATCGCCAACATAGGGCATTAAAGCAAGGAAACGGGCCCGGCGAATAGCTAGTGATAAATAACGTTGATTTTTTGTTGATACGGCCGTAATTCGACTTGGCATAATTTTACCACGTTCAGATACAAATTTCTTTAAGGTAATTGTATCCTTGTAGTCAATTTTCATGGCGTTTTGGCCAGTAAAAGGGCAGCTTTTACGGCGACGAAAAAATTGCTTACGTACACTTGGTTTTAACGTATCATCTTCATAGTGATCTGTTGACATGGATTAGGCTCTCCTGGCTGAAGCTGGTGGGTTATTTGAATCATCGCGGAAATTACGGCTTTGCATTAGGGCTGATGGCATATTATCTAGCTCATCTACTCGAACACTCATGAAGCGTAAAATATCTTCACTTAACTGCATTTGGCGTTCCATTTCGGCAATTGCTTCTGGTTTTGCTGTAATGTTTATCAAAACGTAGTAACCCTTTTTGTTTTTCTTAATTTTATAAGCAAGGGTGCGCAAACCAATAAATTCTGTTTTAGAAATTGATCCACCATGATCGGTGATAATTTGGCTGTAATGTTTCGCGAGGCTTTCCACTTGATTAGCGGTTAAATCTTGTCGCGCAACAAAAATAGTTTCGTAGAATCGTTGCATTTAGTCTCCTTTTGGATGGTGTTTTAAACGTAAAGCACCAGCACTTAAATCGTGTTTAAGCGCAAGTTACATTGAATTTATAGGCAATTGATGGTGAAAAAGCAAGAAAATTGTGCTTTTGTTTTTGTTCTAAGAACCTTATAAAATATTCCATTATTTAAGATTGACTTTACAAAAAAAAATTATATAAGATTTAGGTCACTTTAAAAAAAAATTGAGATAAATATGAAAAAAATTAGCTTTATTTTAAGTGTATCCCTACTAAGCTTTGGAATTAATGGAGCAGCCAATAGTGATGGGACATTAAGCAATAGTGAGTTTAAAGAAGCATACAAAGGTCTTTCAAATGCCTTTGCCAGTAAACCTGCGGATTCTTCCTTAGCTTTAGTTGAGAGTTTTAAGGATGAGACTTTTACGACTATTGTAAACCATGAACGCGGTTACATTGCTAGAAATGCTGAGCGATGCTTCATGGAGTTTATTGGTCCTTTGAGCATGCAAAGAATTAGCTGTGAAAAGAGATTTTCCTCCTCATCGAAAAGCATGTTTTGGTGTGGTGTCCAAATTTCTGTTGAACAGCCTGATGATCAATTCAAAGCGAACGCAAAAAAATTGATTGCAGCAATTCAATTTGATTAAGGGTATAATCTTCAGTCCAATAACAAATAAATAAAGCTTATGATGAAAACGTGAGTTATCTCGTTCAAATTTTAACAGGATAATGTTAAAGAAAGGCTTAATATTTCAAAGATTTTAACGTTATTTGATGGTAATAGTTAAAAAAATAAACCTTTCATCTGGTGCATAAGCTAATTGTTGGACATTGTGAAAAATAAGCCTTAATTGTGTATTGTTTCAATGTTCAGTGAGTAACTTCAAGCTTACCATTGGCAAGGATGTTTAGTTTGCTGAGCCTTATGTTCAAGTTACTTTTTGGTTTTTAAAAAAATGTCTGGTCTGCTGTTCAAATTGTGGACGCTGGCATGGAAAATGTTATTCTGCGCATAAATTTAAAAGTAGATAAGGGGTGTAGCCATTATTTTTAAAAATTATGGTTTCAACGGTAATACCTATCATACTTTTAGTCTACAAATCATGTTCTAAGCCATCTGCCAAATTTGCAATATTAAAAGCGTGTTTGTTCAGTTGTGGGGGCAGGGTTTTATTAATGGCTTGAACTAATTTCACAAGAAGATCTAAAGATTATAATACCTGTGCAAGGTAGCATTTAGCTAAATCAGCATCAATCGGTAGGAGTATCGGTAAGTGTATAGTGATCATCATTGATGATAACACCATCATACCCACGCTGGGCTATGTATTCTAAAAAGGGTCTGGTGACATGTTCTTGAATTGTCTCGTTTAAGATAGGAAATTTATCGACATCGTCATAAATTCTTATGGCAAAAGCCCCTACAAAAGCCCCCCCCCTGGGATTTCATACTAATAGATCCTTCAGCAAGATATGAAGTTCCTGAAGAAAAGATATCACCATAGGCAAACATAAAAAAATCTCCTGCAGAAGAAATATCAATGCTTTGAAATTGTATGATCTCAACATTACTTAAAATTTCAAAACACGGCTGAGTTCTAAGATTACCTGATGTATAAAAACCTTCAAACTTTGTATCAATTACCGTTAATCTTTTTCCATTACAAGGAACATCTCGTAACAATTTCTCCATGGCGGTGGTATTCTTAGCAAAGTAAAATGAAAAATCCCTATCTGATGTTAATATATCTGTGCAATTTATACGAACTATACCACTAGAATAGATCCCCTGTTCATCGAAATGAAAATTTTCTTTTTTTTCAGGAGTACGTTGCCTGGCAGCATCTTCTAAGAGTTTACGCCCATTTTCTGTAGCGGATTCAATTTGTTCTTGGCTAACGGAGGATAAAGCGGTAATTAGCTCACTCATCATATCTTTTAGGTCAGTAGATTTTTTGCTACTAGAAAAACAGGATCCAATTTTCAAATCATCTAAATGAGTATATTTTTTGTCGTGGCGAATGAAAGTTGCATTCTCAACGTAACAAGCCTCTTCATCAATTTTTGATTTTAAATTAACCAAATCTTCAATGCTTCTGTAATAGATAATTTGGCTATGAGTGGCAAAATCATAGCAAGGGAAATGGGGCCGTTCGCTCAAATACTCGATGTGCGTTGAAAAGTTTTCGTTACTCTCACGGGTAAGGGTTAGCAAATCTCTGGGTGAAAAATCTGGTTTTTCACCTTCACTAATATCGGATGCAGCGTAAACGGTTTTAAATAAAACCAATCCTAAAAAGAATTTTTGTAACATGAGTGACAAAATCTATTAATAATAATGTATAAATAGCAAAATATTAATTTTATTAAAAGTTTATTTAATATGTCTCTGCATTCTTTTTCTGATTTATTTCTTCATAGACTGTTTAAAGCTATGAAAATTTTTACGGGGCTTATTTGTAGGGCCTCAAAGCTTAAAATAGATTTTATGTATTATCACGTTTTTTATAGCGGTAATCGCCTATTTTTTTGCCAGAACGCAACCCAAAGTGTGGCTAAAATAATGGCTCCTAGTGCCCCCAATTCATGGCAAATTTGAATAATTATTATGGGGATGATAAGCCTGCAGGGGTCTTAATATTATGTTTGCCGATTCTGGTATATAAATTCCGTTTTTCATTACGTTTGCGGCTGCTTGCTATTTCATAACCCAATAGGGGGTTATGTTCTATTTCCTTATGGTAAGAATCTAATATAATCAAACGGCGGCTATAGCTTGAATCTAGCTATGTGGCCTTTTATTGAATCTAGCTAGGCTTACGAAATTCTGTAAGTCCAGAAATATTTATTTCAACTGTGCAACCATCCCATATATTTACAATATTTAAGATAATGCCATTGCTTAAAAGTAACATTGTCGATGTATTTTCATC
>CAYGPH010000008.1:0-36844 GCA_964351815.1 uncultured Verrucomicrobiales bacterium
TTCACCCTATTAGCAGGGATATACTTATGGTTAAAATAAATGTCGACACTACCTAGACAACAATCGTTAATTTTAGTTTAATTTAGCAGCCATTTAGTTTAAATAATGGTGAGTACAATAAATCTATACCCAATCTAAATAAAGGCTAGGAATTTATCTAAAATTTTAGTACAAAACGTTATGAAAAACTATCTAACAGAAGAAGAGCGGGCCCAGCTACGCTTACAGCATCGTCGTGAACGCGATCGCCGTGAAGCTGATCGTATAAAGGCGGTGTTATTATATGACAAGGGGTGAACCTACCAGAAAATCGCCGAAGCGGTGATGTTAGACGAAGAAACAATCAGTCAACATGTTGAAGATTACAAAGAAAAGAAAAAGCTGAAGCCTGAGAACGGTGGCTCAAAATCCAAATTAAGTGACGATCAAAGCCAAGAATTGATCCAGCATGTTGAGCAACCACCTATCTGAATTTCTTAGCTATATGCGCATATGTGGAGCGTAAATATGGCGTTAAGTATAGTCGTCAAGGAATGACCTTTTGGCTGCATGCCCATGGTTTTTCCTATAAACAACCCAAGGGGTCTCCAGCAAAAGCTGACGTTAAAAAGCAAGCTCTATTTATAGAATTTTACAATGAGCTGATGAAGACAACACCGGACGATGAGATTTTGTTGGTCATGGATGAGGCAGGATGGCATCGTTCGAAAAAATCTCAATATTCCCAACACCATTAAAGTAGAGTACCTTCCTGCCTATTCACTCGAACTGAATCCCGTTGAGCGTTTTTGGGAACATATCAAAAGATACACGATCCGCAATAAAATTCATCTTACCCTATCTTCCCTACAGGATGATGTCACTGGTTGCCTAAATACCATGCAAGAAGATTTGATTCGCACCCTTTGTGCCGCTAATTATTTGTATAATTAAATATGGTACTTGGTGTTAGATTGCGAATAGATAGTGTATAGAATGATCTTTCAAGCATTCTTTTCGATCCAGTTTTTAATAATAGCTGCAGCTTCATAGTAATGTTCTTCCATATCTTTTTGCAGTTTTTTATAGTCTATTTTTTGCTGTAGCTTAACTCCATGTTCAAACGTTTCAGCAATACCACCTAATTTTAATGATCCTACCTGTCGGCTCATAGATTTTAGTTGATGAGCATAACCAGACTTTTCTTCTAAATCATCTGTTTCACGCATATAACTTAAAAGTTGCTTTGATTCCTCTAAATAGCGTTCCAAAAATTCATTAATGCCATCGCCAAGCATTTCCCTCAATTCTTCAACAACCTTAATATCAAATGGAGAATCCTGTTTTTTTTCTAAACGTTCTTCTTGGATGATTGCACGATTATCATCTTTTTCCTTAGCAAACCAAAAACGGATCATACGTTCAAAATCTGATTCCCTTACAGGTTTTGTTAAATAGTCATCCATACCCGCTTCAAGGCATTTTTCACGATCACCCAATAGGGCATTAGCTGTTAAAGCAATAATTATGGATTTATTTTTATTTGTTTCACTTTCATAGGATCGAATCATACGTGTCGATTCATATCCATCCATTTCTGGCATCTGACAATCCATAAAAATAAGGTCAAAATGTTTTTTATGAACACACTCAAGGGCTTCAAAGCCATCGGATGCTACCTCAACTTGAACACCTAGGTGCGATAGCATTAATTGACTGACTTCCTGGTTAATCGCGTTGTCATCTACTAATAAAACTTGCAGGTTTTGAAATTCTTTAATTTTATGATTTTTTTCCTTATTCGAACTTTTTAATGGTTTTCCTTCAAATACAAAAGCTAAAATATTTTTAAGGTCCATATGTAGAAATGGGTTGCCTAATCGTGTTATTTCCATATTTTTAAGTTCTTCGGTTAAACTTTTATGGGTTATAAGAGCAACTGGACATTTTACCCTATCTACAATTTTTTTAAGATTTCCGGTTTCCTTACAAGATTTATGGTCAATAATAAGCAAATCAATATCTAAGTTATCAATTAAGTAATCGGTATTTTTTTGACTATGGGCCACATGGCATTCCACATCAAAGTTTTCTAATAAAGACCTGATATTATCAGCTTCTGGCTTATATCGGTGAAATAAAAGAACACGCTTTTGTGAAAATTTTGTAATGATATTTTTCTTTTGCTTATACAAAGGCAATTGCAACATAAGATCAAAGGTTGTTCCTGATCCCGGTAAGCTTGATAACTGAATTTCACCGCTCATACGTTCAACAAAATGTTTTGTTATAGTTAAACCTAAGCCTGTGCCAGAAAACTGCTTTTTACTTGATAAATTGGATTGCACAAATTTATCAAAAATGTTTGGCTGTTGCGACTTTGGAATACCGATACCTGTATCTTCAACAATAAAGTGAAAAATAGCATTTTCATCATTCTTGTTGGCAGTTATTTTAAAAGAAACATGCCCTTTTTCAGTAAATTTAATGGCATTAGAAATCAAATTGTTAAATATTTGCTGTAAACGCAATGGGTCTGCAATAACCCAATCTGGCACCTCTTGGGGGAGTAAATAATAAAAATGTATACCTTTTTCATATGCGCGTTCTGAAAACATAAAAACGGTATTATCAATTATACTGCGTAGACTAACCGGTACGGGGTGTAATTCAAAACGACCTGATTCTATTTTGCTTATGTCTAAAATATCATTGATTAGGGTTTGAAGCATTTCGGCCGATGCTAAAGTTTTGTTTACATAATTCTTTTGGGTTGGTGTTAGCATTGTTTTATTTAAAAGGGATAGCATGCCAATTACCCCGTTAATAGGGGTGCGAATTTCGTGGCTCATATTTGCAAGAAATTCACTTTTTGCCTGATTAGCCTGTTCTGCATCTTCCTTTGCTTTTAGGAATTCTTGGGTGCGTTGGATCACTTTCATTTCAAGGTTAGATTGTACTACCCGTAGCATATTGTTAATTTGTTCACGTTCCATAATACGGCCAATTTGAAGGCCTACTTGAATTATTAAGCCAACAAGTTCGCCATTATAGGCTTGGGGTTTACTATGAAAAAATTCTAGGACGCCTAAAACATAATTTTCCAGCAATATTGGTGCAGCAAAAGCCGATTTTAATCCAATTTTTTTTGCTTCCTTGCTTCGCGTAAAATTTTCTTCCTTTGAAAGATCTTCAAGCCAAACTCCTGATCGGCTTTGGAATACTTTTCCTGGTAAGCCTTCGCCATGCTTAAGGGCAATGTTTTCGGTTACCGTATGAAAAGACGACCATGGTGGTGTAGTATTGGAATACCATAATTTTCTTGATATTAATTTTTCCTTGCTAGAATCAAAAATAAAACAGTGACCAACGGGCCATTCAATGAACTTGCAGACTTTTTCCAGGACAAGCTGAATAAAATCATTAACTTCTACGGGTTTATTAGCTTCCATGGCAAGGTAAGATGAAAGTTTTAAGGATTCATTTTGCCAAAGTATTTGCTTGTTTAATGTTTCTAATTCAAAGCGTTTTTCAGCAAGTTTTTTCTCTGCAAGTTCTTGGGCTTGTAACTGGCGTTCAAGCTTTTTCCTTAAAATATCTATATCTCGCTGGGACAACTTGTATTTTTCACTTCTTTATTTAGTTCAAATTAACCTTTTGTTCTTAAAATACGGTTAATGAGGAGAGTATTAACGTATGCGTAAACCATTAATTTTGATCGTGGATGACACGGCCCTTTACCGTAATTTACTTGGTAATGTATTAGACAAAGATTACCAGGTAATTTTTGCTATAGATGGTGCTCAAACCCTTGAAAAATGTGCTGTTAGGGCACCTGATATAATATTTCTAGATGATGGTTTGCCAGATAGTAAGGGGCATGAAATTATTCACTTAATACTTGAAATGCTGCCAAAAACGGCCATTATTATGGTTACAGGCAATCGTGAGGCCAAAACGATTAAAAAAAGCCTTGAGCATGGTGCCCTAGGTTACATCCTAAAACCATTTTCAAAAGCACAAATTGAAGAATCAATCAATAAGTGGCGCCAAAAATTTGGGGATACCGAACCGCAAGTAGTTGATAAAAAATTCTTAAAATATGTCCATTGAAGAAACTTAAATCTTGCACAACTCTTCGAGGCTTAAGAAGACATTTTTGCCCTTAGGATCATGATAAGATGACCTTTGAATAATGAGCCATTATCCTTGATTATAGCGTCATGGTTGTAGTGTTTTGGACTCCTAAAACTTACTGATGTTCTTCACCTGAACGATTGTCAAGCTTGCTTGGATGAAATATTGAGGGATAAGATTAAGGACAAGATTGCGTGTCTAATCAAGACTTATCAGCAAGCGCCTCTTTTAATATTGAAAATGCAGGATATGTGGATTTGCGATCTAATTTAGGGTTTTCACCACGCTCTACAGCTTGCCAATAACTTAATGGTAACATCTTATTGCCAAGCTCGTAATCCATCCCGTCCCAACCATCTTCTCGAAAAGCATAAAAGGCAAAGTGCCAACCCTCTTTATGAAAAATATCAATAAGATCTGCAAAATATTTTTCTAATCCGGCTGACATACGGTGCCCACCAAATTCGCCAACCAGTATTTTATGACTTGCTATGCTGTGAGTTTTTTGAAATTGGATTACAGCTGAGGTGTATTCAGCAAGAGCTTTTCTATCCCATCGTTTTCCATCAACAACACCAGGATATTGGTATTTACCTTTATTAATTTTATAGTTTGTATATTCATAAGGTTCATACATATGAAAAGAGTACAAAACATTTTGATCCTCCTGAGGCATCAATAACCCAAATGTTTTAGCGTCAGCATAGGCAGAGCTATCAAGAATAATGGGTGTATCTTTGTCAACCAGCCTTATATGCTTTATGATGTAGCTATATAAGTCGTAAAGCATTTTTTGTACTTCTTCTTGATGCACTGAACTTAAATTCACATCTTTAGATGGAAAAATTCTCTCTGGATGAGGCTCATTGAGCAGATTGTACCCTACGATTGCATGATGATCCTTTAATGCCATAGCTAAATCTTGCCAAAAGACAGCAGCTTGAGCCTTATACTTTTCTTCTTTCCAGATCCTCAAGTCGTCTTTATCGTGATTATTTTGCTTCCAGCGGGATCCGGGAAGGCTTAACATAGTGATTACGACCGGCATATTTTCTTGGTAACATATATCCAAGATCTGCTTAAGCTTTTCTAGGTCTTCTTTTATTAATCCTCGATAATCATCAGCATTCCCTATTAAAAAATCACGATGCTCACTTTTAAACTTATCGGGAGATAAGCGTATGAATTTTATCCCATATTTTTTTGCTGCATTAATATCATCACAAGTAATATTGTGATTAAAGATATTTGTTCCTTTTTGCACCGTGTTCCAAAAATTTACCCTCTGTAAAGAACAGCCAAAAGTAATACTCTTTGTCATAAAAACAGACGTGCATATCATGAACAAAAGTATTCGCTGCGCCATGAGTATGTGATAATTTTTAGTTGATTCTATTTTCATATTAACGCTCTTTATCGATACCATAATTGTTTATTACTTCTGGCGTGAAAACCTGAAGTTGGAAGAACGTAGGATGGCGGAGAGAGAGGGATTCGAACCCTCGGTAAGGATTTCTCCCTACGACGATTTAGCAAACCGTTGCCTTCAGCCACTCGGCCACCTCTCCGATAATAGTTATTTTTACGGCTTCAAGCTTGTAATGTCAATGGGTGATATAGTCTTTTTTATTCCGGATATTTATCTATCTATAGTTAAAAACCTTTTTAGCTATAAGATGCATAAAGTGTTTAAATTTAAGCTTAAAAAAACACATTGTAATGAATAAATAATAGGAATAAAGGCTTTGTAGCTGGCTGTTCAGATCGTAGAAATCTTCAATAAGGTTAAGCAGCACATTTGCTTAACAAACAGACTATTTAGCACACTTGTAATTTCTCAAGGATTAAAAGCAATAAAGCTTTGGTGATAAAGCTTGTCATTTCTTATAAAAATTGTTTTGTTAATTTTAAATAAATTTGATTCATATTTTAGACTATGATGTAATTGAGATTATAAACAGTTATCTCACATGGATTAGTTTTGAAAATGCATATGATCTTAAATTCTAAAAAAATAACGACAATTCTGAAAAAATGTTTGCTTTATTTTGGCATTGCCTTATCTGTAACCATTAAAAACCTGTGGGCATATTCTGATATGGAATTTTTTGATGCGGGCAACACTACCCCTCATCAAGCTGTAGAAATATTTTTAAATATCGCACCAGATACGGATGCTGCACAAGTTGTGCGTATTGAATCAGGCGCAACCGTATTACCAACGGCTGTTGATAACCTCCATACAGCTATTAATGGATCAACTGCTGGCGATGCCGCAGTAACTAAACTAGGAACAGAACGTGGTCGTATTGGCGCAGGTGCAAGTATTAACGCTGCTATTGATAATCTATTGTCTCAAGTTGGAGGTGGCACCGTAGTCGCTACAGCCTTAAACACGGAAATACTAAGAATAAATCCAGCTAACACAGATGGTGTTGCAACCAATTCCCTTATTCTAGCTAACGATAGTGCACTTAATGCCATAGATGCAGGTTCTAACCCAGCTAGCATACTTGAAGGTATTAATGATCAAAGTACACGTATTACCCCAGGTGTTGTAACTGGCACAGGATTACAACCTTTTGCTAGCGCAGGTGTTGGTTCTTTAACCTATGCATTTTTTGGCGGTACAGCTGCAGCTAATCTTACCCTAGCTTCTGATGCCACGGCTAATGTAACGGTATTTGATGCAGCAGGCAACGTTGCACAAACTGGATTTGGGGCTGGAGAAAGTACTGTTGTGCGGTTAGATGCAAATCATAATATACTATTAGTAACAGACACTACAAATCCAGACAATAACCCTACATTACAGATTGTTAATGCTGCAGATCAAAATGATGGGGCCCCTAGTGACATCACCCATGGTTCAACACCATATCCATTAAATATAAGCAATGGTGTAATAGGAAACCTAATTTTTCTAGGTGGTGACTTTAGTATCACACCAATTACTAAAGCTACTCAATTTTTACTTCATGCACTTGATCGAAATTCTGCTGACCTAGCAAATGCTGTTATAGGTATTAATACGAACATTGGCGTTAGTGAAGGTACTGATACTGCATATTCTATTACAGCACTAAAGGCAAGTATTGCTCCGTCGGCAGATAACCTTATTTCCGCTACAGGGATAGCTCTTGATGCCATAGATGCAAGTTCTAACCCAGCTAGCATACTTGAAGGTATTGAAGCCCAAAAAGATAGATTGTTTCCTGCAGCTGGTGATTTAGAGGAAGCTATAACAGCTACATATAATTTAGTTACTACAGGAACCCCAGATACACTTTATAACGATTTGAACGTGGAAATACTAAGAATAAATCCAGCTAACGCAAGTGGTGTTGCAACCAATTCTCTTTTAGAGGCTAACGATAGTGCGCTAAATGAGATAGATGGAACAAATTCAGGTGTTATTTTATCTAAGTTGAATGCAATAAATACTGATTTAACTGCATTTAAGTTTAAAATAGATAATGGTGATATATCTCCAGCTGCTTTTGAAACAGCCATAGCAGCTATATCATACCGACAGGGTGATATGATTATATACATTCCCTATGAAGCAATAGAAAACATTGATGCTGCTGCCATGGGAGCGCTAGGAAATAATCCGTACGGACTTCCTAGTGGAAGGTTGGAAAATCTCAATATGGTAGAAACGCTCCAATTTTTAGCAGATAACACGAATGGTACGAACAACGATGGTTCACCATTCAATGGTACTAAAGTCTATGTCATTAATAATAACGAGTAATAATAAGTTGCATTTGAATTTAATTATTAAAAGGAATAAATAACAATGAAAAGCTTTATAAAAGTATTTTCTATAGCCTTAGTAGGGTTTTCCCTACAGGCTCGCTATGAAAAACCAAAAACAACGAGCACCTTTCCCATAGGTCCTGTAGAAAAAGGTAACACATCAGATTCACCTTTATTCCTTAAAAAACATAACATTAGCCTTGGCATACATGCTGGTGTTACAGCGGGTAGGGTAAATAAAAGTGTAAAAAACCTTAACGTAACTGGATTTAACACCTTAAATTATTCTGGGGATGCAGGATTACATAGTGTTGTTGGGTCGATGTCAGCAGGTTATGATTATTCTACAAGTAGTTTTATTAGTGGCGTTGAATACATTTTTTCAGCTCACACGGCAAAAAGCAGAAAAGATTTTACATCCGACAACCCCTTAACAAGTGGTTTTTATAGGGTAAGGTTTAAATTCGAAAATGCAATACTTGCTAGGGTTGGGTTTTATCTTAATCAAACTACAGCACTAAATGTTAAATTTGGTGGCTCTTTAATTAGCGTTGAACAGGTGGCTACAATGAATATAGGCACACCAGCAAATAATAAAAATACTTATAAAACAACAACTTTTGGTTTCACGCTTGGTGGTGGCTTAGAAACAAAATATAGAGAAAGACAGTCTTTAGTTATTGATTTTCGCGCGACTCCGTATAGAAAGGTCAATTACACACTTCCATCTGGTACAACGCCTATGGAGAGGTTTCATTCAGCCAGGGCAACTTTTTTTATGACAACCATCGGTATGAAATTTATTTTCTAAATCCTGTGTTGTTATGAAAACAAATCCAGACACAAACTAAAATTTGACATACCAAACTAACTTAAAGCTTATGCATACCAAGACCACAGCATAAGTTCAATTTAAATGCTAAATTCCTGTAATAAATAAGTTGTTAAGATAAAAGGTGTCATTTTTAGTGGAAGAAGCAGCCTCAAGGTGTAAAAACAATAAGATAATCCTGTACAAGTTCATATGGAATGAGACGAGCTTGAAGTTTCCAATAAGGTATTTTTCATACAGGCCATGGGAGTTAATCCTTTCAAGTTTTTATGTGGTCTGTAGGTGTTGTATTTATGCACAGCTTTGGTGAGAGCCGCTTGCATGCCACGTACAGAATCCTCGAGAAGGGTTGGTAGATTGTAAAATTCTTCACGAAAGGGAATGGACCATACAGTCTTAATGAAATTCGAAACGTAAGTGAAAGTGAGGAACAGTCTGATAGGCAGCTGAACCAACATGACTAGCTAAGGTATATCTTTGTTTTTTTGCTTTTAAGTCTACTGCAACAGTTTTCACCATAGACCAAAAACTGCTTTTTTCTTGAGTGGTAGCTTTATCTAGAAAATCGTTTATTGTAACATATGGCCCCTTTGGAATAACCAATAGTGTACTTTTGGATAATGACATGAAAGCTAATGTATGATCGTTTTCAAACAGAGGTGGTATATTTCCCTGTAAAAATTCTTTAAAACCATTATTAGAACTATAAACAGTCTTTGGCCCAATAGACTGAGCTGACAAGTTACATATCGCTTTACCGCCTACTTTGTGAATTATAGAATTTTCATTCAAAGTGAACTCCAAACGTACCCCCTGGCAACAATTGAAGAACGTATCAAGCTTTTCTTTAAGGTGATTAGTAAGTTCTGCTAATTCTTCACTTTCAATAACAAAATCATAACTTTTTCGATCTAGTTCTGCGTTATAATCTGGTGCGTTAATAGTTAAAAACCCTGAAACAAAAAAAAGAAAGTATAGTTTTTTCATAAGAATTCCTTTAAAAAAATGCGTTTGTGATGATTAATAGTTCTTGTTACAAATATTTCATTTTACAAATATTGAATGTTTATCTGCTTTTGGTTTATTTAGAGTCATGTTTTTTTAGGTGCCAGTCATAACAATTCACTCTTTTTTATACTTTGTTATCAAAAAGCTGGCCAAAAATATTAATAGGGCCCCTATGTAGTCATAAACACTAATACTTTCATGGAGGAAGAACACTCCAAATATTACTGCAATAACAACTTTAAGGTATTCCCAATTCGACAAAAAACTAACCCTTTCAATAGAATAAGCTATAGCTCTAGCTAACCCTGCAAAGTATGCAAAAGTACCCAAAATGATAATGAAAAAAAATTCATTGAATGTAAGCAAAGTTGGGTGTGATGAAAACAATATTGCACTCGCCAAAAAAGAAATTGTTATTTGCAAGAATGCTACGTCTGCAGCTTTCCAAGATTCTATCATAGCTTTTTTTGCAAAAATTAATTTTAATGCAAGAAAAATGACACTTAAAATTCCAAAAATGTTTAAAAAATCAGTGTTCTTCAATGAAAATTCAAAAATAAGAAATACACCAATCACAGATAATGCCGTGCAGGGTATATAAATTATATGAAATTTTTCTTTTAGTAGGGTTAAACTGAAAAAAAGAATAAACAAAGGACATAAGCTTATTAAAAGTGAAAAGTTTGTTAGTTCCATTTCATTAATCGCTAAAAAAGATGTGCCACTATAAATTATCAAGGAAATACCAGATAAAAGTACCCATATAAAACCTTTTTTAAATACGGTATCTTTCTTCAAAAGCTTTTTTCCTGAAGAAAAATAATAAATAAAAGCTATACCTATTGCTGACAGCCATTTATAAAAAACAAATGACTTAAATGGCACATTTAAAAGAAATTTTTTCTGAATTATGTACATCAAAGTTGTAAACAAACAGTATATAAGTATAAGAACAGCCGCTTTAACTGTGCTTTTTTCAGTAAATTGTGAAGAAAAATATTTCAATTAGGCAAAAAATAATATTCTACTCATATTTTAATCCATGAATAATTAAATATGCATTAATTCTAAGGTCACAATACCTATTAAAACCCGACACACCTATGGCCAAAATAGTTTCATTGAAAAAACGCTATAATTTTTATGCCACATTAGGGATTTAAAAAAATTTGTATGCTTGGCATACAAGCCCCTAACCCTTTATCACAAGTGATTTTTTAAACCCTATATAAAAAGCTGCAATAATAATTCCCATACTGATGACGCCAATAATTACTGCCGCTAGGGCATTTAATTCTGGGTTTAGCCCAGTACGCACGCTTGAAAACACTAAAATTGGTAATGTCGTCGATCCTGGGCCAGAAAGAAAGCTTGCAATGACAACGTCATCAAGTGATAAGGCAAAAGCCAGTAGCCAACCTGAAATAAGTGCTGGTGAGATAATCGGTAGGGTTATTTTAAAAAAAACGGTTGTTGGTTTGGCTCCAAGGTCCATGGCAGCTTCTTCTAAGGTATGGTCCATATCTTTTAACCTAGCTTGTACAACTAAATACACATAGGCCATCGCAAGGGTTGTGTGGGCAATGATTACGGTTAACATGCCCCTTTGTGATGGCCAGCCAATAAGTTTTTCTAAACTTACAAACATAAGTAAAAGGGATAAACCTGTAACAACATCAGGCATAATTAATGGTGCAGAAATTAAACCACCAAAAAGGGTTTTCCCTTTAAAGTTTTTATGGCGCACCATGATAACCGCTGCAATGGTGCCCAAAATAACCGCTAAGGTTGCAGTTATAACAGCAATGTGCAGGCTGTTGAAAAAAGCATAAGCCATATCGGGGTCATTAAAAAGCTCTTCGTACCACTTGGTTGTAAAACCTGTCCAGGCACCCAAAATTTTTGACTTATTAAACGAAAAAACCACTAGGTATAAGATGGGGATATATAAAAAACCATAGCCAAAAAACAGTGTTACCTTTGAAAAGCGTGATAAATACATTAAACTTTTCCCTTTTCTGTATTACTTTCTAGAGCATGTATTTCCCTTTTGCGCATCAAAATAACAGGCCCCACAAAAAGAATTGCCATTAGAACAGCAACAGCGCAGGCTGTGGGCCATTGGCGATTGTTAAAAAATTCCCACCAGATAACACGTCCTATGGTAATTGTATCGGGCGCCCCTAAAATTTCAGGAATAATAACTTCACCAATTGCAGGCACAAAAACTAATAAGAACCCAGCAAGAATACCCTGCAAGGATAAGGGTAAGGTAATTCCCAAAAATACCTGCACGGGCTTTGCACCTAAGTTTGCAGCAGCATCTAAGTAGTCCTGGGGAATTTTGTTTAATACGGCATAGATTGGAAAAACAACAAACGGCAGGTAACAATAGGTAATACCAATACATACTGCTATATCATTATCCAGCATCATTAATGGCTGATAAATAATACCAAGGCTTAAAAGGATTTTATTAATTAGCCCATGGGTACTAAGCATTGCCATCCAAGCGTAGATACGTATTAAAAAGGATGTCCAAAAGGGTAAGGCAATAAGTAACAGCAAGAATGGCTGTAATGAAACACGCATTCGGCTAATGCTATATGCTAAACCATAACCAATAACAAGGCTGCCTAGGCTTGAAAACATAGCTATTTTTAAGGAACTTAGTAAGGCCCTAATATAAAAACTATCTTGCAAAATATTCACATACGACGCAAAGTTCAAACTGATGTTAACAATGTAATCCTTTGGTATGGATATTATTTGCTGAAGTGGGGGCACGGTGATTTGCATTTGCGAAATGCTTATTTTTAAAATAATAATAAAGGGCAAAACAAAAAACGCAGCAAGCCAACCATAGGGTAAACAACGAATAATCAACTTTGATATGGCAGGTGAAGTAAGGTATTTGTGCGGTTTAGAAAAAATAGAAATCATAAGAAAACCCTAAACACTTAACACAACAACATTTTCTTCGTCCCAATGGAGAAAAACTTCCTCTTCCCAGGTATATTCTTGTTCAAAAGAACGGGTTGGGTTAGTGGCTGACGCCATAATGACTTTTCCTGATTCCAGTTCAACGTAGTAAATATTCATATCACCAAGATAAGCAATCTCTTTAATGATGCCGCTTAATTTATTACGTTTTTGCCGGCCATCGTGGGTTTTACTGATGAAAATTTTTTCAGGCCGTATGGCAACACTAACGGTTGACCCAACGGGTGTTGCTGATGAAGGAGGAGCATAAAACTGACAATTTGCTTCAGAAGATTCCACAAGTAAATAATCAGTTTCATCCTCCACAACGATACCATCAAACAAGTTGGAAGCACCAATAAAATCGGCGACAAAGCGTGAATTTGGAAATTCATATATTTCATGGGGAGTACCGACTTGGCGGATTTGACCATCTTCCATAATACCCATACGACTAGCCATGGTCATTGCTTCTTCTTGGTCATGGGTAACCATAATAAATGTAATACCAACACGTTCTTGAATGTTCACCAATTCAAACTGGGTTTGTTCACGCAAATTTTTATCTAATGCCCCTAAGGGTTCATCTAGCAATAATAATTTAGGGCGCTTTGCAAGGCTTCTGGCCAAAGCAACGCGTTGACGTTGACCGCCAGAAAGTTGATCTGGTTTGCGCTCGGCATATTTACGCATTTGCACCAAATCTAGAACTTCATCAACCCGTTCACGAATTTCACCTTTTGGAAGTTTTTCTTGCTTCAAACCAAAACGAATGTTTTCTTCCACACTCATATGGGGGAAAAGTGCATAGGATTGAAACATCATATTTACTGGGCGGCGGTAAGGTGGCCAAAGGGTTATATCTTCATCATCAATGAAAATTTTTCCCTCTGAAGGCGTTTCAAAACCAGCTAGCATACGTAATAAAGTAGATTTTCCACAGCCGGAACCACCGAGTAAGTTAAAAAGTTCTCCCTTATAAATTTCAAGGTTTACATTGTTAACAGCCATATTTTCACCAAAGTTTTTTGATAACTCTTCAATAACCACATAGGGAACGGCGTTGGGATCTTGCCAAGGTTCTAGATTTTTTAAATACTGTTTTTTTCGTGCTGCCATATTATTTTCACCTTTCGTTTAAACGAATATTTGCCCAAAGGCGTGTACGGTATTTTTCTATTTTGAATTCTTTTTTCGTTTTTGGAGGTAAGTTAAAAAAGAATTTTTTTAGAAATTCTTCATCTGGATTTAAAAACTTATTATTTCTTTCAGCCTCAGGTAAGTGTGAAGAAATGTTTTTTATGGCGACCCCATGTAAAGTATTCATGGCAATTTTGGCAGCGATTTCCGGCCTAAGTAAAAAGTTAATAAATTTATGGGCATTTTCCACGTGGGGCGCTCCCTTTGGTATAGCAACCGCATCAATCCAAGCGCTAGCACCCTCATCGGGTAGTATGAAAGTAATTTCTAAGCCCATTTCTTTTGCTTCTTTAACAACACGCTGGCCTTCACCAGACCAAATAATACTTATGGCTGTATTTCCCATGATTAAGTTGTTTTCAACTTTTGAAGAAGAAAAATGTTTTACAAAAGGTCGTATTTCGTAAAGAAGTTTACCAGCCTGAAGCAAATCATCCTGAGAAAAACTGTTGGGGTTTAAGCCGAGGTACAAAAGTGTAAAAGGTAAGGCATCTATTGCTTCTTCAGGAAGGTTTATCCCATATGGTGCAATTTTTTTAACATAATCTTTGTAAAACAAAAGCTTTAAGGAACACTGATCAACTTTTGGTATATATTTATCTATAATTTTTTGGTCGTAGGCTAAGCCAATGCCACCCCAGAAATATGGTAATGAATATTCAAGATTTTCGTCGGCACTTTTTAACCAGCTAAGAAAGGTTGGTCTTATATTTTTATAATTAGGAATGAAATCTTTATTAATTTTTTGATAAACACCCGCCTGAATTTGCCAAGCAAGGTATGGTACTGCACTTGGAAAAACCACATCAAAACCACTATTGGTGGCAAGTAATTTTGCTTCTAAAACCTCGTTATTATCATAGGAATCTAGGCGAACTTTTAATCCAGTTTCATCCTCAAACTGCTTAATAATTTCGCGATCCAACAGGCCATACCAGCAGTATACATTAACATATTGATTTTCCTTACTATTAGACTTATATAATACATAGGCAAAACTAGCTAACAAGAATAGTAGGGTAAAAGCTTTTAAGGTTCTGCGCATATTATAATCTTACCAGCAGGCGCCGAGCCGTAAGTTGAATAATGTATGCAACGGCAAGAACACATAAAAGAGAATACATAGTGTAGCGAGAGGGATTTTGGTAACCAAAATCAATTATTGGTTTCATCCACAAATTTCCAGAATCTGTGATTTTTTCAATAATATCCTCATAGCGATAAAAGAATGTACGCCCTTGAGTTATTGATTTCCATTTACTTTCTTTTAGTTCTAGATAAAGCTTATATGCCATTGTTAAAAGAAGAATCCCGCCCATAAGTCCAAGGGCTCTTCGGCTTAATAAATGGGAAATTTTCACGCCAACAATAGAACCTACAGCGCCACCAATAACTAAAATTGGCAGCAGTACAAAATCAACTGGTGCTCGGGTAGAACCCACTAGGAAAGTAATAAATAAATTCATGCAAAATCCAGATAATAGCGATGTGCCAGACACAACCGGAGAAGTACGACATATAAGATAGGTTAGAATCGGTGCAATTAACATGCTGTTACTGCCACCCAAACTGGTTGTCAGCATGCCAGTAAAAAACCCTACTATTATTGGTATAAAGATGCTCATTTCAACCCGTGAACGTAAAAAGACCCGATGTGCAGGAAAATAACGCATCCATTTACGCATATAAGCACCTTGGTAATGGTTGTTAGCATTATTTTTTTTTGAAGCCTGGTAGCAAAATAATAAACCGCCAATAATAAGCAAAACAAATACGGTGATCCTTAATATAGCATAGCCCCCAGGTTGTGATTCAAAACTAAAAATTAAATACTTTTCTACTAAGGCGCCAAATATACCACCTATAAGTAAGTACCATGCTAATCCAAAATCAACATCTTGTTCCCGTTGGTATGCGAGAAAACCACTAAAATTTGTACCTACAGAGTTCGCAAGTTGCGTTGAAACACAAATAAGTGAGGGAATACCCAGGCTCATAAGGCTTGATGTAACAACAATACCGCCACCAACACCTAGCAGTGAAGATACCAAACCACCACCAACACCAATCGCAAGTAGCACAAGCCACGATTGGAAACAATCAGCCATGGGTAAATAAATATCGCACATCTAAATATCATAAAACAAAAACACGAATCTGTCTGTGTTGTCTTTTTTTGATATTTTTTTTTAGCTTAGGTATGCTTGGTGCGAATTAAACGATGGATGTTTAAAATAGATACTATATTTTCCCTTGCTAGTGGCCATGCCGTATCGGGTGTTGCTGTCATACGCATTAGTGGTCCGAAAGCACTTAATGTTCTAAAGGAACTATCACCAAGTTTGATAACAAAAAATTATCTACCACGAAAAATGTATTTTACGGTCTTGAAATGCCCAAAAAGCCAGGAAATATTAGATGAAGCAATGGTTGTATTTTTTCCAGCTCCCCATAGTTTTACCGGTGAAAACGTTGTAGAAATTCATGCCCATGGAAGTGAAGCGGTGGTAACAGGCATTTTAGATTCCCTATCATTATTTGCTGGTTTGCGTCCGGCTGAGGCTGGAGAATTTAGCCGCAGGGCAATGCTAAATAATAAAATGAGCCTGCTTCAAGTAGAGGCCCTTGGCAACCTCTTAAAAGCGCAAACACAGCAGCAGCGTAAACTGGCCATGGATCAGTATCAGGGTGCCCAAGATCATTTTTTTTCAAAAATCAGAGAACAACTTTTAAAAGTAACCGCTAATGCTGAAGCAATGATAGATTTTGTTGATCAAGATTTGCCAGATGGTTTTGAAGAAAAAATAAAAGCACAAATTTCAGAACTGTTAACATTATTAAAAGCACAAGAAAGCAACGCTGGAGAATGGATAACTAACGGCTTGAAAGTTGTGATTCTTGGGGAACCAAATGTGGGTAAGTCAACATTAATGAACACCTTAGCTAACGAAGATGTTGCCATAGTTTCACCCTTAGCAGGCACCACGCGCGATGCCATTGGCAGAAGTTTAAACTTTGATGGTTACAAAATTCACCTTACCGATACGGCTGGTTTGCGCAATCAAACTCTTGATAGTATTGAACAACAGGGAATTAAAATTGCTATAAAAAAAGCTGAAGAAGCAAACTTTATCATTTATATGCTAGCTGCGGATCAGCCAATAAATTTAGAATTACTGAAAGGAAAGCCAGGGTTAATTTTACTAAATAAAGTCGATCGCCTAAGCCAAGAAAAAATAGAAGCCCTAAGGCAGCACCTTCACACAAAATATCCTATTGCGCTTTTCATGGGTTCCCTAACCACACAAGAAGAGAAGATCAATGTGTTCAAGCAAATTAAGAGTGCAATAGTAAATCATATCAAAAACAATTCCCAAGAATCGGCCGTAGTCACCAATAGCCGCCAAAGGCATTGCCTAAAAAACATAACAGATGAACTGCAGCAGGCTTTATTGGCACCGAGCATTGATATTTATGCGGAACATTTACGTTTAGCCTGTCATCATATTGGCCGCTTGACAGGGCGGGTAGATGTGGAAGATTTCTTAGAAATAATCTTTCAAGATTTTTGTATAGGTAAATAAGTGTTTAAAAAAACTAATGTTTTTTAAACAATGCAAGAATACGTTGAAAAAATCCTAAATTATTTGCGTATTCCTTTGCTAAATGTTCTGCTAAATATTCTTTAAGGTCACGGTGTTTATAAATAAAATTAAGTTGTTGTAAGCGCCTTGGTATAATATTGACCTGCCTTAGCAGATAATCCTTTGCCATTTGCTTATAGATCAATTTAAGTAACCATTTTGGCACGCGATCCATATGTATAGCTTTAGTAATATTTTGTAGTTCTTTTGCAAAGGTGTATTGCCTTTCAACACCGGGGGATGCAATGTGAAATGTTCCAGCATAAGGTTCCGTTATTAAAAAATTAATAATTCGAAAGAAATCTGTGAAACCAATCCATGGAAAAGGCTGCATACCATCGCCATGGTAGTAACCAGAACCTTCTAGGAAATAAGCTAAGAATTTTTGTAATGGATAAATACTTTTTTCCAAAATAAATGGCAAACGTAAAATACTTACCTGTGCACCATAAGAACTAAAAGCATTGGCCGTACTTTCCGATTTTAAAAAAATTTCCGCTAAACACCCAGGATTTTCACGTATGGGGTAATCTTCAAAGCAAGGCACAATTTCACCTTGAAATATATATGACGATGAAAAATGCATATAAATCGTTGGTAATCTATATGCCTGCTGCAAGGCATTTAGCAACTCAAGGGGAATATCAACCAGCAGATTTCCTAATTTTTTTAAATATTTTTTATTCCAGCGAACATTTAATGCAGGGCGAATTGTATTAATAAGCACATATTGATCTGGTAAGCAGCTTAAGGCACGAACTTTAGGTACGCGGTATCCGCCGAAAAATTTTTTATGAACATAAAGTACTTGAACTTTGTATTGGTACGTATGAAAAGCTTCAACTAGTTTCTTAACAAGGCAATCGCCCTTTTCGGCTAAAAGAATAACCGGTAGGTTTTCATATGAACTATTAACATCAACCAAGGTCTAAGGTATATTTGCTGATACTGTATGCAGTTTTAACAAAAAAAAGTTAATATTTAGACAAATTTTGGTATTTAAATGCTCTCTCAACGATTATCTCTACTTAAACCTTCGCCAACACTAGCGGTTTCGCAAAAATCACAAGAATTAAAAGCGAGTGGAAAAGATGTTATTAATTTTAGTGTGGGTGAACCAGACTTTGATACGCCAGACCACATTAAAAATGCTGCAAAGCATGCCATAGATAATGGCTCTACTAAATACACCCCAGTGGCAGGTATTGATAAACTAAAGCAAGCAATAGTAGAAAAATTTCAACGGGAAAATCAATTAGATTTTGTCTTACCAGAAATAATTGCTGCAACAGGTGCTAAACAAATTATTTTTAATGCTTTTCTTGCAACCCTTGATAAAAATGATGAAGTTATTATTCCGGCTCCAGGCTGGGTATCATATTTTGATATTGCAGGTTTTTTTGAAGCAAAGCCTGTAGTAGTTTCTTGCCCTGAAAGCCAAGGATTTAAAATAACTGCTGAACAGCTAGCAGCAAGCATCACACCAAAAACTAAGTGGCTTGTTTTGAATTCACCGGCAAACCCAACGGGTGCCGTTTATACTTTCCATGAACTTGAATCTATAGCAAAGGTTTTGCAAGCAAATCCCCATGTGTGGATTTTAAGTGATGATATTTATGAACATTTAATTTACGATGACCAGAAATTTTTTAATATTTTAAATGTTGCCCCAAATTTAAAGGACCGCACGCTTGTGGTTAATGGCTTATCCAAAGGATTTTCGATGACAGGCTGGCGCTTAGGCTATGCAGCGGGACCACAAAAACTGATTAAAGCTTTAACGACTTTGCAATCTCAAAGCACATCTAACCCAAATTCCATTACCCAGCATGCAGCTATTGCGGCTTTAAACGAACCAAGAGACTTTCTTAAAAAATGGTGCAACACCTTTGTTGAACGCCGTGACTATGTACTTGAACGTATAAATGCTATTGAAGGCTTAAGTGCTATAAAACCGATGGGCGCTTTTTATATTTATGTGAATTGTTCAGGTGTGATTCATAAGAAAACACCGTCTGGCAAGGTTATACAAAGCGATACGGATTTTAGTGAATACCTTATTACTGAAAATTTAGTAGCAACCGTAAGCGGAGAAGCTTTTTATTTTTCACCTTATTTGCGCATTTCCTATGCCATAGATATGGAAAATATTGTCAAAGCGTGCGATCGTATAGAAAGCGCTGTAAAAAATTTAAAGTAAATGAAAAACTTTCGTATTGAAACAGATTCCTTAGGGGAAGTAAAAGTACCTGCCAACGTTTACTGGGGTGCGCAAACGGAACGTTCCTTAGAAAATTTTCGTATCGGCAACCATAAAATGCCGATAGAACTAATTCATGCCTATGCCTTGTTAAAAAAAATTGCTGCGAAAACAAATGCGCAACTTGAATGCATTGATCAAGCTTTAAGTGATGTGATTTCTAAGGTTACCGACGAAATTATTGCCGGAAAGCTTAATGAACACTTTCCTTTAGTTGTATGGCAAACAGGTTCTGGAACGCAGACAAATATGAACCTGAATGAAGTTATAGCGAATCGAGCTAATGAAATGTTAGGCAGTGGTTTAGGCGCAAAAAGCCCTGTTCATCCGAATGATCATGTGAACTGTAGTCAATCCTCTAACGATAGCTTTCCAACAGCAATGCATATGGCCGCTACTTTTGTAACGAAACAAAAGTTAATACCAAGCTTAGAAAATATGATTCACCTTATTGAAGAAAAAGTTAGTACATTTGCTGATACCATTAAAATTGGCCGTACCCATTTACAAGACGCAGTTCCTTTAAAAGTTTCCCAGGAATTTTCAGCATTTCAACAGCAACTGCAGGATAATCTTGACCGCATAAACACATGCTTACCAGAAATACAACAACTTGCCCTTGGTGGTACAGCTGTTGGCACAGGTTTGAATACTCCAAAAGGATTTGCAGAAGCTTTTGTTAATAATTTAAATTCAGATGTATCTGAAGATTTCACCAGTGCGCCCAATAAGTTTAGTGCACTAAGTTGCCATGATAGTTTGGTTAATTTTTCTGGCGTTTTAAACACCTTAGCAACAAGTTTAATGAAGATAGCTAATGATATACGCATGCTAGGCAGCGGTCCAAGGTGTGGTTTAGGTGAACTTATTCTTCCTGCAAACGAACCGGGTTCATCTATTATGCCAGGCAAGGTAAACCCAACCCAATGTGAAGCTATAACCCAGGTTTGTGCCCAGGTTATGGGTAATCATGTAACCTGTACGGTTGCCGGTATGCAAGGGCAATTTCAACTAAATGTATTTAAGCCAGTAATTATTTACAACATACTTGAAAGCCTTAATTTACTTGCTGATGCCATGGATTCTTTTTGTGCCAACTGCTTGACAGGTCTAACCTTGAACAAGGAAAAAATTGCAGCGCACCTTGAACAATCACTTATGCTTGTTACTGCCCTAAATCCCCATATTGGTTATGATAATGCAGCTAAAATCGCTAAATATGCCCATGAAAAAAACCTTACTTTAAAAGAATCTGCTGTAAAATTAAATTTATTAACAGCCGAAGAATTTGAAAGTTTTGTGAAACCAGAAGAAATGGTTTAAAGCCTATATTTTAAAAGGCGATCTTGTAGGTTTAATCATATTCTTTCCTAAAAGATTTAAGGGCTTACAATTTTTATAATTTGTTGCCGAGCAGCTTGAATTTGTTGAATTTAAAAAATGATAGTTTGGTATATAAGTATTTTTTGCACCCGATGCTAAAGTATAAAATGATAATGAACTGGCTAAAATAAAACACTTTGTCTTTTTTATCATTATGCAAAATTTGTATGAAGATTACATTTATCTAGTTAAGCTTATTTGTTAACAATTCGTTAATAAGAGTTAACAAAAAAATAAGAATAGATACCTTTAAGGTAATGAAAAAAAACCAATTATATCTGTAAAACATACAATAATAAACACATAGGCTGTTCAGCGAAAAGATAATCACCTATACTTTGGCTATCGATTTATCGACTTATATCATTTTTCATGAATCCAATTACAAAAAGACGCCTGCAACAGTTTTGCAAAAATCGCCGTGGTTTTTGGTCTTTATGGATTTTTTTTGCCATATTACTATTTACTTCATGTGCCGAATTTATTGCTAACGACAAACCCCTACTGGTTAAGTATGAAGGAAAATACTATTTTCCTGTTTTTAAAATGTATCCTGAAAGTGCCTTTGGTGGAACATTTGAAACAGCTACGCAATACCATGATCCTTATGTAGTAGGCCTTATTAACAAGAAAGGTTGGATGATTTTTCCACCAATTCCATTTGGGCCAAATTCTGTAAATTATAACCTTAATGAGCCTGTGCCTTCATCACCTACTTTTGTAAATTTATTGGGCACAGATGATCAAGGACGGGATGTTCTAGCCCGCCTTATTTATGGCTTTCGCATATCAATAATGTTTGGGCTTATTCTTACGATAGGGGCAACTATAATAGGTATTTTAGCTGGCGCTTTACAAGGGTATCGTGGTGGTACCTTCGATTTAATTGTTCAACGCTTTACGGAAATTTGGTCTAATTTACCTGTTCTTTTCTTACTCATGATACTTTCAAGCATGATTGAACCTGGTTTTTGGTGGCTATTAGCAATTATGCTGTGCTTTTCATGGATGCTATTAGCAAGTGTTGTAAGGGCAGAATTTTTTAAGACACGCACTTTAGACTATGTTCGTGCAGCAGAGGCATTGGGTGTTCATGGTTACAGTATCATATGGCGGCATATGCTACCTAATGCCATGGTTGCAACGGTAACCTATTTACCATTTGTTATGAACGGTGCAATTGCTACGTTAACATCCTTAGATTTTTTAGGTTTTGGCCTACCCCCTGGGTCGGCATCGCTTGGTGAATTAATAACACAAGCTAAAAATAACATTTTTGCACCTTGGCTTGGAATAACTGCATTTGTTTCCATTGCATTTTTGTTAAGCTTGCTTATTTTTGTTGGCGAAGCTGTTCGGGATGCTTTTGATACCAAAAAAATAACTTAATTTTTTCTATATATTTGTTATAAATTCATTATCACAGCATAACATGCGGTCCCTAAAATTTTAGTAGCCATTTTACGCTCAAAGGCTATTTTAAAGATATAAGGAGTTGATTCTTTTTCAGTACCTAAGTAGATTTAAACATTAAGTTTAATTTATAAAAATATATATCATGATATCACGTTTACTTGGTTATCTATCTGCGGATATGGCCATAGATCTTGGAACAGCCAACACACTTGTTTATGCTAGGGGACGTGGCATAGTATTAAACGAACCATCGGTTGTGGCTATTGCTCAACGGGCGGGAAAACAGCATGTGTTAGCCGTTGGTGAAGAAGCAAAGATGATGGTAGGTCGTACGCCAGGTGGTATTCAAGCCATACGTCCTTTACGGGATGGGGTTATTGCAGATTTTGATGTAGCCCAAGAAATGATCAAACACTTTATTCGCAAAGTCCATAATCGCCGTAGCTTTGCAGCACCACAAATAGTTGTATGTATTCCATCTGGTGCAACACCTGTAGAAAGGCGTGCCATTCAAGATGCAGCTGAAAGTGCTGGCGGTCGTAGGGTTTTTCTGATTGAAGAACCTATGGCAGCAGCTATTGGTGCTGGTATGCCAGTTACAGAACCAACAGGTTCTATGGTGGTAGATATAGGTGGGGGCACCACAGAAGTAGCCGTACTTTCCCTAGGGGGAATTGTTTATGCAACCTCTGTTCGTGTTGGTGGTGACAAAATGGACGATGCTATCATTAACTACATTCGTAGGCACCATAATCTTTTGATAGGGGAAGCAACAGCTGAAAGAATTAAAAAAGAAATTGGCTGCGCTATGGTTAATAAAAAAACCAATGCAAGATCGGTATCTTTAAAAGGTAGAAGCCTTATTAATGGTATACCCAAAGAAATTGAGGTTTCAGAAATTCAGATTTGTGAAGCTTTATCCGAAGTGGTAACGGCAATCTCAGATGGTGTAAAATCTGCCCTGGAATGCACAGCCCCTGAACTTTCTGCCGATATAGTTGATCGTGGTATTGTATTAACGGGTGGTGGTGCAAACCTACGTGGTTTAGACCAGGTAATTGCAAATGCGACTGGTGTACCAGTTTTCGTTGCAGAAAATCCTTTAAACTGTGTTGTTCTTGGAACTGGTAGGGCTTTAGAAGAAATGGATACCCTACGAAATGTTCTTGTGCAAACTTTATAGGTAAAGTGATGTGCTTGGACGTATCCTCAAGGTAACTTTTGTTAGTTTTTTCCTTTACTTAAGTATTTCCTATTGGCGTTATCCTGATAAAAGCTATCAATCGTTTTCATTAGCTTTATCATCGCCAATCTATGATCTTTTTGGTGGTTTTAGAAATGCACGCAAGTATTTACAAAATTCCCTACAGCATTTTTATTTATTTTTTGAAGATCGTGCAAACTTGGAAAAAAGAATTAAGTATCTTGAAGATCAGCAAAATAAGCTTTTAGAGCTTAGCACAGAAAACATAACCTTAAGAAAGTCTCTTTCATACCTTAGTGGGCAAGAATTTGAACATAATTACATGCCCTTTGAAGTGGTTTATTTAAATATGCTTGGTAGAAGTAAAAACCTACAAAAATTTGAATGGATACTTCGTGCGCCTAAGGATACCTATATTAAAATAAATACCGGCATAGCAGGCAATAAAGGTGTGATTGGAAGGGTAAGTATAAGTTCAAAATTCATTATAAGTGCAATTAGTATATCAGATCCCACAAGTAAAATAATGGTAAAGTCTATAAAAACTGGTGAAGAAGCAATTGCCGTTGGCAATGGTGATAACCTTACACGAATAGAGTTTTTAAAAAGCCGAGAAGTTCTTTCTGGTGTTCAAAAATCCTTTCCTAAAGCAGGCGATATTTTTGTAACTTCCGGTGCAGATGGTATTTTTCCAGCAGGAATTCCTGCAGTCGTTGTGATTAGCAGTTCGAAGAATGATGGAATTTATGCAAGAATGATAGAAGATATTGATTCAGTTATCATTGCAAGGGCGTTTTATGGTCCAAAAATTTTATAGGTCTGAAACGTTTGATTATAGAATCTTTTATTTCTATTTCAGCTTAGTACTTCAAGAATTTTTTTTAATTTTAACTATTCCAGTTTTTTACCCAAGCATAGCTGTGATTGTCATTTACCATTCATGTCTTTACATAAATTATAAACAATTTTTGCCCTATTTGTTGATTATAAGTTTTTTGTACGATTTGGTTAGCCTTAGCCCTTTTGGCTACCATGGTTGCGTATTTAGCTTAATTTTTTATATGTTGATGTCGCAAAAACGCTTTCTTCAGGTTGATAGTTTTTTACAACGCTGGATTATTTTTACTTTTACCCTATCAATTTACTATTTACTTTTAGGAGCTATAAACTATCTAACCTACCAAATTATTTTTTCAGATACTCGCCATGCCTTGTTAGGTAGTATAGTTGTATTTGCGTTTTATCCTTTATTTTCTTACCAGTTGTTGAGCTATGAGAAACGAAAACTTTGATAAAACATATTCCCGACGAACTTTTTTGCTAGGTGTGGGAAAAACGTTTTTATTAGCAGGCATTACGGCTCGCCTTGTGCAATTACAGTTTTTTAATCGCGATCATTATCGTCGTTTATCAGATAAGAACAGAACGGTTATTAGCCCCATAATCCCCTTAAGGGGTAATATTTTAGATATCAAAAAACGTATTTTAGCAATCAATGATAACGTTTACGCATGCTTATTAAATCCTGAGTTGGTAGAAGACCCTTATTATACCCTCGATCAGCTTCAAAAAATTTTAATGTTTGATAAACAGCATTACAAAAAAATATTGCGAGGCTTACAACGAAAAAAAGAATTTACCATTTTGGTTCAAGATAATTTGAGTTGGCAAACCATGGCATTATTACAATCACAAGAATTTTTGCTGCCAGGCTTGTTCATTGATAAAAGCCAGGTAAGAAAATATGTAAAACCAGAAATTTATTGCCACGTATTAGGCTATGTGGCTGCTGCATCACCAGATGATTTAAAAAAATTTTCCTTACCAAAGGTGCCTGGCATAAAAGTTGGTAAAGCAGGCATTGAATTTAATTTTGAAAAATCCCTGTTTGGTTCCTTTGGCGAACGCAAAGTTGAAGTTAACGCCCTTAGAAAGCATGTACGTGTTCTTTCAGAAGATAAAGCTGTTTCAGGAGACGATTTACAACTAAACATTAGTGCAGCCCTGCAGGAAAAGACCTCTAGCCTATTATCAGAACATAGAAGTGCTGCTGCTGTGGTTTTAGATGTAAATACAGGTGCTGTGAAATCGTTAGTTTCTCATCCTGGATATGATACAAATGATTTTGTATATGGAATATCACATCAAAAATGGAATGATTTATTAAATCATCCTGACCACCCCTTAACCAATAAAATTATAAGCGGTCAATACGCACCAGGTTCGACCTTCAAAATGGTTGTAGCGCTTGCAGCCCTTGAAGCAGGGGTCGTAAAACAAAACATGAATATGTATTGCCCAGGACACTATGATTTAGGTAGCCACCGTTTCCATTGCTGGACTTGGAAAAACGGTGGCCACGGAAACGTAGATATCGTTGCTGCCCTAAGCAGATCGTGTGATGTGTTTTTTTATAAGGTTGCTATGGAGCTTGGAAGTAAAAAAATATGTGAAACTGCTGAAAAATTGGGTTTAGGCTTGCAAACAGGAATTGCCCTACCCCATGAAACAAAAGGCTTAATTCCAAACGAAAGCTACTTTAAAAGTCATCCAACCTTTTTAAAACACAAGGGAAATGCTATTAATATTTCTATTGGCCAAGGTATTATTTTAACAACACCCTTGCAACTTGCATTTATGACATCAACCTTAGTAAATGGCGGTAAAATTTTAACGCCATTACTTAGCACATCTGAAACTATAGGAAGCAAAAGCCCCACGATAGACCCCAAGCACCTTGAAGTTATTAAAGCTGGTATGGATGGATGTGTAAACCAACCAGGTGGAACTGCTTATTTTCGGCGTCATGAGGGAAAAGATTGGGCATTTGGTGGAAAATCTGGTAGCACCCAGGTTAGCCGAATAACCATGCAGCAGCGCCGCGATGGATCTTACAAAGATTTACCATATCATTTATGTGACCACGCCTTATTTGTTGGGTATGCACCCATTATAAAGCCAAAACATGCTGTTTGCGTTTTGGTGGAGCATGGCAAAAGTGGTGGAAGGGTAGCAGCTCCCCTTGCCAGAGAAATCTTATACGAAGCGCATAAGTTAGGAATATAAATGTTTAATCTAAAACGTTTACAAAGCATGAATTTTGCTCCACTTTTTGTGGTTTTTTTAATTATCTCGGTGGGCTTATTAATGCTATTTTCTGCTGCTAATGGCAGCATTTACCCTTGGGTAACCAAGCAAATTATTAACGTTATCATAGGTTTAATCATATTGGTTTGTATAGTTTCTACAGATTTACATTGGTGGTATGCCCAAAGTTATAAAATTTATTTTCTAGTTTTAATATTACTTATTATGGTCGAAATAATGGGTTTCATTGGTATGGGAGCTCAACGCTGGCTAAATTTATACGTTATCAACTTACAACCTTCTGAACTCATGCGAATAGCTCTTGTTCTTGCGCTTGCAAGATATTTTAGTGGGCTTACACCCTATGAGGTAAGCCAATTTAGATATCTAGTTTTTCCCCTAATGCTAGTGTTTATTCCCGTTGCATTAGTATTAAAACAACCGGATCTAGGAACCGCAGTACTTTTAGTAAGTGGGGCACTTGTTGTGTTTTTTATTGCCGGTGTGAACAAATGGTTTTTTATAGGTGGTATTGTTTCTGCTTTGATTTCAATGCCTATTTTATGGAATTTTTTGCACGGTTATCAAAAGAAACGGGTACTGATATTTTTAAATCCAGAAATTGATCCATCCCACGCAGGCTACCATATTACCCAATCAAAAATAGCCCTTGGTTCAGGTGGTTTTTTTGGCAAAGGGTGGTTAAAGGGCACGCAAAGCCATTTAAATTTTTTACCGGAAAAGCAAACAGATTTTATTTTTACCATGTTAGCTGAAGAATTTGGATTTGTAGGCTGTGCCAGCTTGCTAGTGCTTTTTGGTTTTTTAATATCTTGGGGCTATTTTGTAGCTGAACATAGCAAAAGCCAATATGGCAGAATGGTCGCGATTGGTTTGATTTCTACGCTCTTTTTGTATGTTTTTATAAACAGTGCTATGGTTATGGGGTTATTACCCGTGGTTGGTGTGCCTATGCCGTTTTTATCCTACGGGGGAACGTCTATGGTTACAATGATGGCTAGCGTAGCTTTTATTTTTTGTGTTTCTATACCAAGAATAGGAAAAAAGTTTGGATGAATAGGCCAGTAAAAATTGAAAAAAAAATAAAGTTTTTTTATGACAAACACCCAAAATATGAGCTTTTGGTTCAGGCTGCTCTTCGAAAAATTCTTAAAAAAAAATCTAACACTCTAACGGTTGGTTGTGGCCAAATTTTTTTAAAGCCCAATAATAAAACGGTTCATATGACAACAGGAAGTATGTTGAAATATTCTACAAATTTTCAAATTGTAATCGCAGATTGCAATGCTTTGCCATTTTCCGCAAAAAGTTTTGAACAAATAATCATTGCACATTACATAGAGCACGCAAAAAATTATCAGCAGGCGATTAATAATTTAGATGTTTTATTAAAAGATAACGGTTCTTTAGTTTTTGTTATGGCTAATCAATACTGCCTAAAACGTAAAACCTTTTTTATGATTTCAGGTCAAAAAAAGGCTCCCCAGGAAGTTTTTTTGCAGAGCTATTTAGCAAACAAGGAGTATTGCTTAGAATCAAAATTTTATCCACAGCATAAGCATACACATTCTGTTTTAAATTTACCCTGGGTTCGCTACTTACTTGCAAAATTTTTAACGCCAATTGTAATCTTGAAATTTCGCAAGCAAGTGCTTTCACCAATTGAAACACCAGGAAATCGATGTTTTATTGAATCGCCAATTCAAAAAGGAGTTACAGCTAATTGCCTGACTAGAGGTGATCCTAGAACAGAAAGCCAGCTTTGACGTATAAAGTGCCAAAAAGATATTAATGGTACTAACTTTATTAAGGAAATTAATGGGGGCTAAACCTTTTATGTAAAGCCCTTAAAATAATAAGATGTTGAAATTATATTTTATTTTGCATATCTTACCTTTAGATATCCTATTCCTAAAATAAATCAGAAAATTCATAATGGGTGCAAAGTAAGATATGTTTTCACCTTTAACTGTCGTAAAATTAGCTTATCATTTGTCGCCAGCTTTGCAACAATGTCGGTACATAAATTCTAATCACAGCTTAAATAAAATGAAAATCCACAAAGAAATTTACCAGCCTAAGATTTTGCCTATTGCTAGAGCTGGAGAGCCTGTGCTGCGCCAAAAAACAGAAAATATTCCAGTAAATGAAATTCCGTCTTTCGCAAACACCGTTGCAGACATGCTAGAAACGTTTCACAGTTTGGGTGAAAGGGTTGGTTTGGCTGCGCCCCAGGTGTTTATTGCCAAAAGCCTAATGATTTACCGCATTCCAGAATTAACCCATCCCAGATATGTTGTAAACGGTAAGGCTCCAAAGCCAGTTCCGCTAGCAGCCTATTTTAACCCAACTTGGAAGCCTATAAACGAAGAAAAAGTTAATGGCTGGGAGGCATGTGTATCAATACCTGGAATAATGGCCAAGGTTATGCGCTATAACCACATTGAATTTAGCTATTATAATTTACAAGGTGAACTTCAGACAAAAAATATTTCTGGGTTTGAAGCAAGGGTTGTACAGCATGAGGTTGATCATCTTGAAGCTACACTGTTCACTGATAAGGCCGATCCACTAACTTTATCTTTTGAAGATATACAACTAAAACAGCAAGCTTTTGAACACCACGAAGATATAATTTAAGCTATTTTTTTCTGTATAACAATTTCTTCAGTGATAATATCTTTTTGTCTATTATTAATAACAACACGCCTATAAACAATTAAAAACAGCGACCATACAACAGCAATTAGGGTTATATAGGCAGCTGGAATCATTAGCCAATTTGTTTTTTCTAGCAGCGTCGTTAAAATAAACGCTGTTGATGCACCAGTTATAGCCATACCTAAGGAAAAGCCTGTGGCAATCCCTGTGTAGCGAATACTTTTTGGAAATTGTTCTTGAAAAAATGCGTGGCTTGGGCCGACAAAACTACCAACAGCAGTTCCTAAAAGAATTTGGCCTGTAATAATAAAATCTGTTTTTGCCATAAGTGCAAAAGCGATCCAACCAAAAACAATTGCAAGTGCAGTAGATAGTTGCATTGCTTTATAAGTACCAATAAAATCGCTTAGGCGTCCAAAACCAACACAGCTAAGCATAAAGGCTGACATTCCAAAAATGCTATAAAGAAATGCATCACCTTTTTCAAAGCCCAGGTACTGCTGCATATATAAAACACCAAATCCGAACAGTGTATAACTTAATACACCGTTAAAAGCACCGGATAAACCAACGATTGCAAAGGGAAATTTTGCACGTTTTAGCACCTCAAAAAGGGGTACTGTTTTCTTTTGCTCATCATCTAAGGTTAATGTTTCATACATATATAAACGCATTAAGTAGGCAATCCACGCAACAATTGCCCCAAAAAGGAAAGGTAAACGCCAGCTGTTTTCAATTTGAAGACTATTAACGCCATAAGCAGCGGCCGTAGCAGTAAGAGCCCCAACCACACAAGATGCAGAAATTAGGCCACTTATAAGGCCTCCCCTAACCTTTAACTGCTCAAGGGCAAAAACGGCAGCACCGTTATATTCTCCGCCAGTACATAAACCCTGTAATAAACGGCACCCTATAAGAATTATTGGGGCAGCTATACCCAACATTTCATAGCCAGGCAGTAGGGCAATAATAAGTGTTGGAATGCTCATTAGTAAAACAGTTAAACTTAAGGCCCGTTTTCTTCCAATGCGATCACCGACATAGCCAAAAAATAACGCGCCGAAGGGGCGCGTATAAAAGGCTGCAGAAAAGGCAAAAATTCCAGCTAATGTTGTGTTCATGGTGTCGCTGGTTGGAAAGAATTTTTGTCCTAAGGTGAACATAAATACCCCGCAAAGGGTGAAATCATAAAATTCTAAGGCATTACCGATTAAACTGACAAATAAAATTTTTTTATAGTTTTTCATAACTTTTCCCCTTACTTGCGACCATTTTTTGATTTTTAATATATTTTAAGGACTATGGCGCAGACTATCTTTCAGCTTTAATAAATGCGATTAACAAAATTCTTGAATGGTAATCTAATTTTTAGCTTTAAGTAATACAAAAAAACTTTCTTATATTAACCAGAAAAAATAATAATGCAAGAGAAAATATGTTTTTTTATCAACACCTGTTAAGAAATGAAGACATATTAAAGTGTATAGAAATTAAGAGGAGAAAAAAACAGAATACAGGTAAAGACCATTGAGATGTTTTTCCTTTTGGGGGAATCTTGGCAACCGATTCAAAAAGACTAAAATGTTCATTTAAGCAACACTTTGAATATATTTCTAAAATTTTTTAGGCAAGCCTTTTGCTCCATAACAAAGTATTTTATTTAAGACTTATAATTTACATCTTTGCATTACAATTGCAGTGCTATCAATTTCTAGTTTAGCCCTATAATAGTTTTTGCGTTGGTGTATTTCCTTAAAACCATGTTTTTTGTATAGGCTTAAAGCTGCCAGATTATTTTTACTAACTTCTAATAAACAATACTGCCATTGGCTAAAATCTTGTAACGTTTGCTTAAGAATACTATCAGCAATACCTTGCTGGCGGTACTGGGGTATAACCCCAAGGCTTAAAATCTCACCATAATCACTATGATCATCAATAATAATGAAGCCTTTTTCTTGATAGCCTAAGTGATATCGATAATTGTATTGTGCTTCAATCCATGGGTTTGTTTTTTGGTCTTCTTTTGGGTCTGAGGCGAAAAAACAAGCAGCATAGGCCTTTTGGTACCAATCCTTTGAAACTGGTTCTATCCTTTTAAGCACTATTTTGTCGTTTTTTTATAGGATATATCATGACCATAGGTAACCTTTAAACTCTCAGTTTGAATAGAATAACTAGAGAGGTTTCTTAGGTAATATTGAAGCAATAATAAGGCATAATTTTCCTGATTCGGCGAGCTTTTTTGCATTGCATCGCCACTAAATTGTGCTGATTTTCCTAGTATTTTTTCAAGATCAAACTCTGATTCGCTATCATTACATATACCATTAAATAAATAATAGTACCCACCGCGGTTATTTAATACCGTGGCTATGGTCTTAGGATACATAGAATGTAAAACCTGCAATATATCAAAAGCATGTGCTTGTACAGTGTTATCTAAACTTAAACCTAATAAGGTTGCCAACTGTATGCGGCAATTTGTGAATGATCCTGGTCCAGAAGCAGTTATGATAACCTGAGGTTTTTCCTTTTCAAATAAAAAATTCTGTATTGCTGCATGTAAATAGCCTGCATGGGTTTGATTTTCTTCTAATGGTATAAATGAATGATGCGTTTCATTTTTGTCGTGATAAGCAAAATCAAAACCTTTTTGCTGTAAATAGAAGCTAAAGATGGCCACAAATTAACTACTTTGTTATGATAGCCTAAAGTTTAGCATAAGGTGCATATGAGTGCAGTGATCATTTTGGCTGCAGGCCATGGAAGTCGAATGAATACTTCTTTACCGAAGGTATTACAACCTATTGCTGGACTACCAATGTTACTTTGGGTAATAAATGCAGCTAAAGCAGCTTTTACGCCTGACCAAGTTATTGTTGTTTGCTCTGAAACCCTAGCAAAAAATTCGCTATTAGCCGATTATCAGATTGCCGTTCAAAATTGTGCAAAAGGCACTGGCCATGCTTTACAGGTTGGGTACGAAAAAGTTATGGAATCGTCTAAAGATGTTTTTGTGCTGTGCGCAGATACGCCACTTGTTCAAGCAAGCACCCTTAAGCAGCTTGAATCGAATACCGCTGTTTCCCTGTTAGCTATGCAGTTATCAGATTTAACGGCATCATATGGTCGGGTTTGTTGTAACCAATATAATAATCCTATCCAGATTATTGAAACGAAACATAATGTTGAAGCCAAAAGTATCCCCCTTGCTAATGCGGGTATGTATCGTTTTCAAAATTCTTTCTTGAAAAACCACCTCAACAAGCTTAAACCAAACCCTGAATCTGGTGAATTTTATATAACTGATCTTATTGAAATTGCAGGAAAAACCTCAGAATCTTGTGCTTATGCCCTGGTACATGAACAAGAAGCTTTGGGCTCAAATACTTTAGCTGAATTAGAAATAGCTGAAAAAATTTTGCAGAAACGTTTAGTAACGGAGCATATGAAGAGTGGTGTTAGATTTTCTAACCCTGAATCCACGCATGTATCCTTTGATACAGAAATTGCCGTTGATAGTATTGTTGAACCCAATGTTTTTTTTGGGAAAAATGTGAAAATTGGAAAAGGTTGTATTGTTAAAAGCTTTTCCTATCTTGAAGACTGCACTTTTGCTGACTATGCTACAATTGGCCCTTTTGCAAGGATTAGGGGTGGTAGCACATGTGGTGAAAAGGTAGATATTGGTAATTTTGTGGAATTAAAAAATGCCACCCTTGGTGATAAAGTAAAAGCCAAGCACCTTGCTTACTTAGGTGACACATATGTTGGAGAAAAAACAAACATAGGCGCAGGAACAATCACAGCAAATTATAATGGTTTTGAAAAAAATAAAATATCAATTGGCAAGCAAGTAATGATAGGATCAAATTCAACCCTAATTGCACCGGTTGAAATTAGTGATAATGCTTATATTGCGGCAGGCAGCGTTATTAGCAAAAATGTATCATCCTATAGCCTTGCCATAACAAGAACAGAACAAAAGGAAAAAACATCGTGGGTCAACGCTTTTCGTCAGCGATACAAAAAATAAGGCATTATTTTTTCTTTTTTCTTTGCCTGTTCATGCTTCATAGTGAACCGCAATACTACGCATCATATTTTGCACAAAGCCCAAAATATGGTAATGAGTTTTTTTTAGATGAAAATTCCCACCTTAGTTTTGATAATTTAAATCCCGATGCCCCTGTTGGTGGCGACTTAACACTGGCTATTAGTCAAAACTTTGATAATTTAAATCCCTTCATTTTGTTTGGTATTTGCCCGCGTTATTATTTAGACAGTTTATGTTTCGCAACCCTTTTATATCCCTCTCCCGATGAGATTGGTGTCAGCTATGCTTTTGCAGCTGAATCCGTTGATGTTGACCTTAACAATCGCCGTGTTACTTTTGTTTTACAAAACGCTTTAAAATTTTCTGATGGGAGCCCAATAACCACTGAAGATGTTGCTTGGAGTTATAATTTTTTAAAAAAATCCGGCCTGCCCCATTTTAAAAGTATTTTTGCTGATATTGACCACCTAGAGGTAAAAAACGATCGTACAATTATATTTCACTTAAAATCTGGCACTGACCGTGAAGTAGTGCTTCACCTTGGCAATATTCCCATATTTTCAAAAAATTTTATGGTTGATCATGCCAATCAAAATGGATTAATACGAAAACCTTTTCCAGCTTCTGGACCATATTATGTATCTGAGGCAAACTTTGGCCAACAGCTTTCCTTAGGTAGAAACAACGCCTGGTGGGGTTTTAAATTGCCCCAGTTCCGGGGTATGTTTAACTTTTCAAAGGTTATTTTAGAAGTTTACCGTAATCAAAATGCTGCTTACGAGGCTTTTATAGCTGGTCGCTTAGATCTTCGCCTTGAAAATCAAGCAAGGCGATGGGCTAGGGGCTATAAGGAAAACTCTAACGTTGCACGCAAGTATATCAAAGGCATTTTTCCATCGGATAATCTTGTTGTAAGTCGAGGCATGGCATTTAATTTACGCCGTCCAAAATTTCAAAATCACGCTGTTCGTAAAGCCTTAAGCATGCTTTTTACCTTTAAGGATCTAAACGTGCGAAGTTTCTACAACCAATACCATCGTTTGCACACCTATTTTCCTAACAGCCCCTATGCGCACCATGGTAAGGCAACGCAGGATGAATTGCAGATATTATCTAAAGCTAGTCGCTTTTCTCCCTTGCCGAAAGACTGTTTTAACGCATCCTTTGACCCGTCTTATGAAATGGAAGGTTTATCGCTTCGTGAATTACGAAAAAAGTCACTAACATTATTGAACGCCGCAGGTTGGACGATTGCGCCGGACGGTTTGCTGCGCGATGTTGATGGCAACCCATTTACCATAGATTTTCCCTTTGAATTTGTTGGTCAATCCCCTATTTTACAGCACTTAAAGCAAAACTTTTCCTTAGTTGGCGTGCAGTTAAAACTTAGGTTTTTGGATACGTCAGCCTTTAAAAACTTGCTTGAGAACTTTGACTTTGATATGACTTTTATTAATGAACCCCATCCACAAATTTTAGGTCAATCAACCGTGGCAATTTTTTCAAGCGCCTATGCAAATATACCTGGTAGTCCAAATCTTATGGGCTTGTCTGATCCAGCCGTAGATTTTTTATTAAGTAAATTGGATAATGCTTCCACAATGGAAGATTTATCAAGTCATGCTAAGGCCTTGGATCGCTACTTATCCTTTAATGATTTTATGATTATGGGCTGGGACTATAATTTTACCCGCATAGCCTATTGGGATCATTTAGACATGCCAAAGGATGTCTCGCCTTATTGTTTTTTTTCGATTATGCGCTGGTGGCAAAAAACTGCTCCTGACCATAATGCTATTGAGCTTGGGATTTGGCAAAAACTTAAAAACTTTTTTAAGGGTATCTTGTAATGCTTTCTTATTTATTACGTCGTCTTTTCTTAATTATTCCAACTCTGTTCGGGGTAATGGTTCTTAATTTTATCATTGTTCAAGCAGCTCCGGGTGGTCCTATACAACAAGTACTAAGCCAAATTAAAGGTAATGTTAGCGATGTTGATTCTCGCCTTGGTGGGGCGTCTGATTTTGATTTTTCAGATAACTTTCAACAGCTTGAAGGTTACAGTGGCGCCCACGGTATAGACCCGCAATTTATTCTTCAACTTGAAAAGCAATTTGGCTTTGACAAACCTCCGCTAGAACGCTTTGTGCTTATGTTAAAAAGCTATTTCTCTTTTGATTTTGGTACAAGCTTCTTTCGAGATAAGCCCGTTGCCCAGCTTTTGCGTGAGAAATTACCAGTTTCTATATCTTTAGGGCTTTGGACAACATTTTTTGTCTATTTGATATCTATACCGTTAGGCATTTCCAAGGCTGTTAATGATGGCTCACGTTTTGATATTGCGACAAGCCTTATGGTTGTTATTGGTTATGCTGTTCCAAGTTTCCTTTTTGCCCTTTTGCTTATTGTTTTGTTTGCTGGAGGAAGTTTTTTCCAAATTTTTCCCCTGCGTGGCATTGTTTCTGCAAATTTTTCCTCTATGTCTTTGGTTGATCAGATAATTGATTATTTTTGGCATCTTTTTCTGCCTTTGCTAGCAATGATTATAAGTGGTTTTGCCAAGCTTACCCTATTAACAAAAAATTCCTTCCTCGATGAAATAAAGAAATTATATGTGGTGACAGCCCGCGCTAAGGGTCTTGCGCCAAAGCGTATCCTCTATGGTCATGTTTTTCGCAACGCTATGCTTATAGTTGTTGCGGGTTTTCCTGCAACATTTATCACCATTCTTTTCACCTCAAGTTTACTTATTGAAGTTCTTTTTTCCCTTGATGGCTTAGGTTTACTAGGCTTTGAGGCAGCTCTTAGTCGTGATTACCCCGTCATGTTTGGTTCCTTGTATCTTTTTACGCTTATGGGTTTGTTTCTTCATATTATTGGCGATATGATGTACATGGTTGTTGATCCACGCATTGATCTGGCAAAATCCTCTCGTTAGTTCTTTTAAAAAAATGTTTCACGTGAAACATTTTAAAGAAGAAATTGAGATATATTGTTTGGAATTAAATATTTATATACATGATTACCCAGCAAAACATTTAGGCGGTAACATTGTAGGTGTTAAATTAGGAAGAACACTACAAACAAATTCGGGTCAGAAAAAAATTTTTTAACTTGAGGTTTAAATACGCCCATTCAAGAGTGAAGTGCAACGGAGCATATAAAATCTGTGGAGTGAGTCCCGTGAAGTTGATAATCTCAAAGGTGC
>CAYGPH010000009.1:0-35924 GCA_964351815.1 uncultured Verrucomicrobiales bacterium
GGGAAGAAAAGTTAGCAAAGGATAATTCATCAGGGGTTATGGATGTTGCACAAAGACTTGCAATATTAAAAACAATCAAATAAGCAAATGAAAGAAGATTATATTTATGCACTATCGATCACCAATGAATTATTTGAGGCCTACTTTATTCTAAAGCAATAATAACATCGACTAAAAATAATAAACAGGACCAGAATTATGACCCCATTCTTAGGCCGTCAAACAGGTGGACGTACTTTTCACACCAATTTGTTCAACAAAGGCGTTTGGTGCTACAAGCTTAAGCTCAGCACCTATTTTACCGCTTATTGTTGCCTTTGCAAAATAGGAAATGTACTCCCCTACTCCGCAGGCTTGCCGTGAAAGAGCACTAACCATAATAATGGCAGGATAAGACGATGGCTCGTCTTTTGATTGATACAGGGCTGCTAAAAGAGACTCAATACGACTCTAACAACAAATCATAAATATCACCTAAATTATGGAAACTTATGTGATCAGGTATTTGATGATCAATAAGCGTTGCATGTCCTATGTGTTTTCTTGTCATATAGCCACGCATGCTTTTACAGAATGCATGCGACATTTTACCAAATCATCCGAATGTATTGATAATTGTGTGCCTTTAAAGTGTTATATAAAGGTCTTATATATAATTTTTTCTTGATATTATGTAACAAAGATATTACACAATAACTTCAACAATTAGCCTATGGAAAAATATGAAAAAATTACTTATCGCCTTATTAACAATAGTTACCTTACAAGCTGCATCTGATGATTTTAATTCACAAGAAATAATTTTGTATTCTATGAGCTATTCTGAAGGCACAGCAACAATAGATACCAGGGTCGTTGATGGTACTATCGAAACCATAACTAATAAAAGAATAGATATTCATGGTGGGCTATTTATAACAGTTGAAGACGGAAAGGTAAAAAAACTTGAAAGTATAGAACCTTTTATTCATAATTTTATAAAAAGTGGTTCTAAAGAACTTACTATACGAACCGTAATGAGTTCTAATGAAGCCTTTCTTTCAGAATATTTCCGTGATGTTAAAGATGCTTCTTCACTCAACGGTGATAATAAAGCATTAACGATGTTGGAAATATTTCGAATTGGTGAAGCAATAAATTTAGAAAAAATTGACCAACCTATTCCAGAAGGACATGTTGAAAGTATTGTTTTACGGGGTTTTAATATTACCGAAGCTAATGATCACGATGCAATGTACAATCTATTAAAGTTATTTCCTGGAATAAAAAGAATTACGATTGAAATACCTGAATTTATAATGCTAGAAGGATCACAATTTAGTGCAGCACCACATATGCAAGAATTATTCATTAAACAGTTTAAAGTAAAGCAATGTGAATTATTTGCTAAATATGCAATGCCAAGATTTGAAGAAGATGGTTTGAAAGCACCTTATGTTGGGTTTAAATCTTTTAAACCATCATAATTTCTGGATTACCCTGGTTTATTTAACTAGGGTTTTTTCTTGTTTTTTTGAGGGAAAAAAGCTTATATTAGGCCATGGAAAATACTACTGAAAAATACGTTTATATCAAAAACTATGGCTGTCAGATGAATGTCTATGATGGCGATAAAATTGTTGATTTACTAAAACCCCATGGTTACAAAGTTACCGATTCTCCAGAAAATGCCGATGTGGCAATACTGAACACATGTCATATTCGTGAGAAGGCCGAACATAAGGTTTTTTCTGATATTGGTAGGCTTAATAAAATTAAGCGCATCCGTAGGGTTAACAATCTTGATTTAAAAATTGCAGTAGGCGGTTGTGTTGGCCAGGCTCAGGGCAAGGAAATCATGACCCAAGCACCGGCTGTAAGTCTAGTTTTTGGCCCTCAAAGTTTGCATAGATTACCTGAAATGCTGAAAAAAATTTCCCATGAAAATGGCCCTAAACGGGCTGTTGACACGGAATTTCCTACGGATAGCAAATTTGATCACCTACCAAAATCTGACAACGCAAAGATTTCAGCTTTTTTATCCATTCAAGAAGGATGCGATAAGTTTTGTAATTTTTGTGTCGTTCCCTACACGCGTGGTGCCGAATATTCTCGGCCCATAGAACAAATTGTAAGTGAGGCGAAGCATTTAATTAGCCTTGGCGCAGTAGAAATTACCCTACTAGGGCAAAATGTTAATGGCTACCATGGAAATGATAAGTTTGGGAAAGCGGCTGATTTAGGAAAATTACTTTTTGCCCTAGCTAAGGTAGATGGCTTAAAGCGCTTACGCTATACAACTTCACACCCGAATGATATGCACGATAGTTTGTACGATGCACACCGTGATATTGATATTCTTATGCCACTACTGCATTTACCTGTTCAATCTGGAAGTGACAGTATATTAAAAGCTATGAATCGTAAGCATACGGTGAAAGATTATCTGAATATCATTGAACGCTTACACAAGAACCAACCAAAGATTGCCTTTTCATCAGATTTTATTATTGGTTATCCTGGTGAAAGTGATAAGGATTTTCAAGAAACGCTTGCTTTAGTTCATGAAGTTAATTTTATCCTTGGCTATTCTTTCAATTACAGCCCGCGCCCGGGTACGCCAGCAAGTATTCTGGCTTATCAGGTTGATGAAAAGGTTAAAAACGAGCGTTTACAGGTATTGCAAGCCTTACTAAGCCATCAACAGCACACCTTTAACCAATCCTTTGAACAGAAAAAGATTTCGGTGCTTATTGATCGCAAATCAAAAGAAGGAAAGTTAATGGGTAAAAGTGAACATTTACAAAGCGTGCATATTAAAACAGAAAAATCTTTAGACTTTGGTAATATTTGCGATATTATAATAGATAAAGGGGCGCCAAATAGTTTGAACGGAGTACTTAATTGAGCGTAAACACCAGTGTTTACTTGGATTTTCCAGATAATAATTTACTGCAAGATCTGATCGGTCCACACGATATTAATTTAAAAAAAGTTGAAGAACAGTTTGGTGTAGAAATAACACTTCGCGGCAATACATGCATCATAACCGGCATTGAAGACGATGCTAATCAAGCCAAAGCTACCATGAACTACCTATATGAACGCTTGAAAATGGGTAAGTCGGTTGATACAGAACAATTGCAACAAGCTATAAAAATATCGCAAAATGTTGTAGAAATTAGCAGTTCCACCGTAACCAACGGCGGAATTCAAACCCGAAAAAAAATGATATCGCCTCGTTCTAAAAAACAAAGTGAATATGTTGAAGCGATGCAAAATCATGACCTGGTTTTTGGTATTGGACCGGCTGGTACTGGAAAAACATACCTTGCCGTTGCATACGGTGTTTCGTTACTGATTAGCAACCAGGTGGAACGTATTATACTTTCACGTCCTGCCGTTGAAGCCGGTGAAAAACTTGGCTTTTTGCCAGGTGATTTAAAAGAAAAAGTAGACCCATACCTTAGGCCTTTATACGATGCCATGCATACAATGCTATCTTCAGAACAAATTGAAAAACGTATTGCCACAGGTGACATAGAAATTGCTCCACTTGCTTTCATGCGTGGTAGAACCCTATCAAATGCCTTTGTTATTCTTGATGAAGCACAAAACACTACATCTCAGCAGATGAAAATGTTTTTAACCCGATTAGGACATAATAGCAGAATGATTATAACTGGAGATATTAGTCAAATAGATCTCCCACAGGGTACCCAATCCGGTTTAGTAGAGGCTTATCAACTTCTATCAAATGTACCTGAAATTAATTTTACCGAATTTTCTGAAATAGATGTTGTTCGTCACCCTATCGTTAGTAAAATTATTAGAGCTTACGATAGTAATAAATAAGGAACCCAAACCCACAATGAATGACCCTGAAGATACGGAATCGCAGTATTTAGAAATAATTATACATTCTGATTATTGGCTAACAAAGCATGAAAAAAGCCATTGGCAAAACATTTGTGAAAAATGTATAACGACTTTACAAGAGATTAAGGTCATAAAACTGAATCAAACCATTAATCTTGCCCTGGCAGATGATACCTTTTTAAAAAGTTTGAATTTTCAATTTAGAAGTATGAATAAGCCAACAAATGTTTTATCATTTCCTAACCTTGAAGATACCTATGACCAAATGATAGCATCTAAGGCAAGTATACCAGCACATCTTGGTGACATTGCCATAAGCTTTGAAACGCTAGAAAAAGAAGCACTAGAGCGGAAAATTCTTTTTGACAACCATTTTTCCCATTTGTTCCTTCATGGTTTCTTGCATCTGTTGGGCTATACCCATGATAACGATACAGATGCAGAAGCAATGGAAAGCTTAGAAAGCAAAGTTTTGGAAAAAATGCACATTACATCCCCCTATATAGAGGTTAGACATGAAGCTTCTTAAAAAATTAAATTTTCTTTTTCGAAAAAAAAAGGAAGATATTACCGATCAGATTGATGAGCTCATCGAGTACACAGAAGATTCCCACGGTAATCAGGTTGATTCTGATGAAAGGGCTCTGATTGAAAATGTTCTAAATTTACGCAGTTTAACGGCCGAAGACATTATGATTCCCCGCGCCGATATTGTTGCAAGCTCAATTAATGAAAAGCCAGAAAATATTATTAAGACCATGCTAAAAAACAACCTAAGTTTTTTACCAATATTTTCAGATACGCTTGATCATATTATTGGTGTTTTAGATATCAAGGATGTGACAAATTGGCTAATGCGCGATAAAAATATTCCCGTTGAAAAACTGGTAAAAGATGTTTTGTTTATATCACCTACCATGTTAATTATCGATTTGATGGTTGAAATGCGGGAAACCGGCCAAAGAATTGCTTTTATTGTTGATGAATTTGGCGGCATCGATGGTTTAGTTACCTTTTCAAACATCATAAGTGAAATCGTTGGTGATATAGAATTAACCGAACGTGGGGCTTTGTCTCAACAGGTGCATATTCATGAAGATGGCACAGTAGAAGCCGATGGTCGTGTGCCTTTAGAAGAGCTTCAAGAACTATTAGGTGAAGTGCCTATGCTAAAAACTGATGATGAAGACATAGACACCATAGGCGGACTTGTCGTTTTCTTGGCAGGCCGTGTTCCTGTGGGGGGAGAAGTTGTAGCTCACCCTAATGGTGGAGAGTTTGTCGTTCTTAAAGCCGATCCAAGAAGGGTGCATCGTTTAAAAATGCGACAGTAAGAAATTGTTTATGATAAAAATAGTTCAGTTGTCATCCTCACAAATTATGATCGAACAAAAGTTCTACGACTGCGTTATAGGCCATGAAGGATTTAACACAAAAAAAATTGAAGGTGATAAAACAACCCCCACAGGTGTTGTTGAACTCAAGCATATTTTCTATCGCAAAGACCGCATAACCCTACCTGAATCTGGTTTACCTAAAATTCCAATCACTTCTGAAATGGGCTGGTGTGACGATCCATCAAGCGAATTTTACAATAAACTCGTAAAGTTACCTTTTAAATCCTCACACGAAGTTCTTATGCGTGAAGATGAACTGTACGATATTCTCATTACTACCTCATATAACGAAAACCCAACAGTATGTGGGCGCGGTAGCGCAATTTTTATACATATTATGCCACCTATAAAGAAATATACGGCTGGATGTTTAGGTTTACGTAAAGACGATTTATTTCGGATAATACCTATGCTATCAAAGGGTAGTAAATGGATTATTGATAACAAACTTGCCAGAACTACCTGAGGTTGAAACTGTTGTAAGGGGTATTGCCCCATTTATGGAAGGAAAAGCCATAAGGCAAATTTCTGTTTTTCCAACCAAACTTCGTAACCCAATTCAACCATTTTTCACATCAGCCGTTGAAAATGCAAAAGTTTTATCCGTTAAAAGGCGCGGAAAGTACATTTTAATTTGCTTAAATAACAACCTTACTTGGATCACCCACTTAGGTATGTCTGGCTATGTAAAAATAATAGATAGTGATTACTACAAAAAAGTAAAACATGATCATGTGGTGTGGCAGGTGGAAAACAAAACTATAGTTTTAAACGATGCACGACGTTTTGGAGATATCTTTATCACAGAAAACCCAAATGACTATGGATCACTTAAAAGTATGGGGCCTGAACCCTTTGAAATAACTGTAAATCAATTTTATGAAAATTTACAAAAAACAAGCCGCCCCATCAAAAATGCCTTGCTAGACCAAAAAATTATTGCAGGTCTTGGAAACATATATGTGGCAGAAAGCTTGTGGCTTACAGGTATAAGCCCTACAAAAATTTCTAATAGCATAAAAATTTCCGACGCCAAAAAGCTCATGGAAAACATTATAATCGTATTAAACAAGGCAATTTATGCAGGTGGCACAACGTTAAAAGATCATCGACAAACAAATGGTGAATTAGGGTACTTTCAGCAATCTTTAATGGTTTATAATCAGGAAAATAAGCCATGTCAAAAAAACCAATGTGATGGTATCATTTATCGTATCATCCAATCAGGCCGTTCAACTTTTTTTTGTCCCAAATGTCAGCAATAACACCATTTCCATTAAACAGACCACGTAGATTAAGGCAAAGCCAGCCTGTGCGTCGTTTGTTTCAAGAAACCAATCTTGATCAGCAAACATTTATTCAACCCTTATTTGTATGTGAACATTTAGATAATAAGAAAAATGAACTGTTGCAGAACTGTAAGGTGCAAATTGATCATCTGGCTGCATATTGTGAAAATTTACTGAAACATAGTATTCATAACCTGATGTTGTTTCCCGAAACCCCAAACAGTAAAAAGGATCCTTCAGGTGCAGAAGCTATAAATAAAAACAATATTATCGCTCAAAGCCTTAAAATTTTAAGCGCTTATAAGGATGATTTGAATATCCTAACTGATATCGCCTTAGATCCATACACAAGCCATGGCCATGATGGGATTTTAAATAATAACGGCGATGTTGATAATGATGCGACAGTGAAAATGTTAACAGAACAAGCCTTACTTTTTGCAAGTCAAGGTGCAACCGCCCTATGTCCATCGGATATGATGGATGGCAGAATATTAAGTATTCGAAATGCCCTTGAAAAAAATGGTTTTCATAACACCCTTATTTTTAGCTACGCTGCTAAATTTTCTTCAAGCCTTTATGGCCCCTTCCGATCGGCAGTTGGGAGTACTTTTCAGGGCTCAAAGGCAACTTACCAAATTCACCCTGCCAATGCCAACCAAGCTGTTGATTCTATCAAATCATCCATTTTAGAAGGCGCCGATGCTATAATTGTTAAACCAGGAATCACAAATTTAGATATCGTATACAGGGCTTCCCAATTGGGCAAACCTGTTTTTAGCTACTTTGTTTCCGGTGAATATGCAGCCTTTGAATTCTTAAGTAAAGAAAACCCGAAAATCTTTGAAGAACTTTTTTTAAACATTAAGCGTGCAGGATCCCAAGGTATTATTACCTACAACGCCTTAGACTTTTGGAAAAACAAGCAATAATTAGGAAAATATACTCATGCTAATGAGCAAAAAAAATTATAAAATCGTTTGGTCTTTTATGTGGCCAAAATCCTTAGTAAGGCTTCGCGTTCTCTTAATCTTGTCATTTATTTTCCTAATAGGTGGACGTGTACTTGCAATGGTATCTCCCCTTGCATTAAAAGGAATTATTGATAGTTTGGACAAAAATCCTTACGTTTTTCCTGCTGTAATGTGCTTAACCCTTATTGGGTCACGTGTTTTGCAGCAAGGTATGAATGAAATGCGCGATTACTTATTTAACATCGTTTCCCAACGTGTGCACCGTGATGTAGGGGTGGCTGTATTTCGTCATTTGCAATCTTTAAGTTTATCTTTTCACCTGAACCGTCAAACAGGTGGCTTAAGCAGGGTTATAGAACGCGGTACCCTTGCCATGGAAAGTATTGGGCGATTTTTAACCATGACAATCCTTCCAAGTATTATCGAAGTAAGTTTTTTAGCTATTATTTTATGGCTAAAGTTTAGTCCCTTATGCAGTATAATTATGATGAGCACTATTTTAGCATATGTGTTGTTCACCATAAAATTGGCAGCTTGGCGCCTAAAAATTGTTAAAGAAATTAATACTTTTGAAAATGAAGCGCAAACAAAGGCCGTAGATAGCTTACTAAATTTTGAAACGGTAAAGTACTTTAACAGTGAAGAAATTGAAATTAACCGATACAGCGATATCCAAAAAAAATATGAAATAAAAGCACGTGTTTTACGGGGATCCCTTGGTTTAATGAATTTTGGTCAAGGCGTAATATATAGTATAGGTCTTCTGTTAATGATGACTGTTACAATTAAAGATGTTAACCAAGGAATTTTAACTTCTGGGGATATTGCTGCCCTCTTTGCTTTTTCCTTACAATTGCTTATGCCACTTTTTAATATTGGTTTTGCCTATCGTGAAACAAAGCAAGGCTTACTTAACATTAACGATATGTTGAACTTGCTAAATGAAGATTCAGATATAAAAGACCAAGAAAATGCGCCCCTATTGAAGATAACAGAAGGAAAAATATCCTTTAAAAAAGTAAGTTTTACCTATGATAACCAGCGTAATATTTTAAAAGACTTAAGTTTTGATATTAACCCTGGTCAAAGAATTGCCTTTGTTGGCACTACAGGTGCTGGAAAATCTACCATATCACGCCTTCTGTTTCGCTTTTACGACCCATCTGATGGACAAATACTGGTTGATAATCAAGATATAAAAACTGTACAACAGCGATCACTTCGCCAAGCCATTGGCATGGTACCCCAGGACACCGTTTTATTTAACGATACCCTACTCTACAATATTACCTATGGCGCAAAAAATGTTAGTGCTAGCGACCTTGAGGAAGTTTTAGAGCGTACTAAACTCAAAGGTTTTATAAACACATTGCCATTAGGCCTTGCAACCAAAGTTGGTGAACGGGGTTTAAAGCTTTCTGGAGGTGAAAAGCAAAGGGTTGCCATAGCACGCATGTTGCTTAAAAAACCAAAGATTTTTGTTTTTGATGAGGCAACTTCAGCCTTAGATAATCATACGGAAAAAATGGTACATCAAAATATTTCAGAAATTTCTAAGGGGTATACAACGTTACTAATTGCCCATCGCTTAAGTACGGTTGTTGATGCTGATTGTATATTTGTATTGAACGATGGTAAAATTGCCGAACAAGGAACCCATGGGGAACTTTTGATAAATAAGGGAATATATGCAAGCTTGTGGCAGGAACAATTAAAAGAAGGACTGATAATTTAATGCGTTTAGTTGCCCTTGATACGGAAACAACAGGTTTAAGCCCAAGATATGGTGATAGAATCACAGAAATTGGTTGTGTTGAAATTATAGATCGTAAACTTACGGGAAATGTATTTCATAGTTACGTAAATCCAATGCGTGAAGTAAGCAAGGGTGCATTGCAAGTTACAGGACTCACCAATGAATTTTTAAGTAAACATCCACCCTTTGAAGATATAGCGACACGTTTTTTTGAATTTATTCAAGGTTCAACCCTTATAATACATAATGCTGCCTTTGATATTGGTTTTATCAATGCAGAATTTGAAAGGGTATCTTACACGCCTTTAAATGTAAAAGATGCCATAGACACGGTAATGATATCGCGGAAACAATTTCCTGGCCAACCTGCAAACCTTGATGCTTTGTGTGGACGCCTTGGGATTGATTTATCTAAGCGAACCAAACACGGGGCACTGATAGATGCCGAACTATTAGCGGAAGTTTATATAGAACTTACCGGTGGTCGACAAACAAAAATATTTATTGAAAAGAAATCGATTAAACTTTCCCATATAAGTAAAGGCGAACCTAAGGAAGCACGCACTTTTCAAAACTATCTTCCAAACTTTAAAAAGCATAAAGAATTCCTAGAAAATAAATTAAAAAATAACTTATGGGGTTATGATAATCTTTCGGTTACTCAAGAATTGCAAAAGCAAGTAGCATAATACCTTTTGGGTCTCATTAGGAGTTTTTAACCGAATATACAAAAAAATTTTTAAGCTTTTTCGTTTTCTGTTTTAACAAGTAACCATGACAAACCCTTTGATTTATATTGCTTTTCAAACGTCCATATGTCTATCATGCGGGTTTTTAAACTATTTTCGTTTTCTATAACTTTACCAAACTTATCAAAAACTTGCACAATTTGGTCAGATACAATTTCTACGATAATTTTTGCAGCGTCCTTACCAATTTCAATGGATTGGGTAATTATTTCTGTTGCCTTGATGTTAATATGCAGTGTTTGGCCAGCCGCTTGGCGCTTTTCAATAGCTTTCACAAAACCATCAAGAACCTTCTTTGATAAGAAAGCTTCAAGCTTATTTGTATCACCTGCCACATAAGATGCAACAACTTTTTTAAACATGTTTTCAGCGCCTGATTCAAACTGTGATAAATCAAAAGTTGGTAATTTTTTTTGAAGTTCCCTAGCGTTTTTATCTACTTCTGATTCTTCAATAACCACAACAGGTTCTTCTGTTTTTTCTTTTTTCTGGTTTTTGCGCTTTGACATAATGATAACATTATCATTTATGGTATTATCATCATTAGACTTATCATGTATCCACTGGCGTTGTTTTTCACTGCCCGTTTTTGCACCAAGAACCCCCCACAAGCGATACCCAAGGAATGCTGATATAAGAGCAAATAAAATAACTTCAACCATAAACACTGCCTACTTTATATAATATTATGTTACGATGATCTAAGAGCTTGATTATAACCCCTATAGTAGTTGCTGTACACATGAAATCCGAGTATCAAAACACAAATTCCGATTCTGCAAGTTCCCATGACCATCTTACTGATTATGGCTTTAAAACTATTAAAACCAAGTTAAAAACAGGTTTAATAAAAGAATTATTTACCGATGTTGCTGAATCGTACGATATTATGAACGATACAATGAGCGTTGGCATGCATCGCCTTTGGAAAAAAGATTTTGTGAAAAGCTTATGTTTGAAAGAACAACAACATATTTTAGATGTTGCTGGCGGTACTGGAGATATTAGTAAGGGTATTGCAAAACATTATGATTTCTTGGAACCCAAAATAACCTTGTGTGATTTAACAGAATCAATGGTAAAGCACGGACGCAACAAATGCCTAGATCAAGGAATAAGCAAAATAAAATGGTGTGTAGGTAACGCAGAAACATTGCCCTTTGCCGATAACACCTTCGATGTGCTAACCATAGCCTTTGGTTTACGAAACATAACCCATAAGGAACGTGCGTTAAGTGAATTTTATCGTGTTTTAAAGCCGAATGGACGCTTATTTTGCATGGAATTCACCCCTTATCACGGCCCCTTGAGGAACCTTTACGACCTTTATTCTTTTAAGATAATTCCCAAAATTGGCGAATACCTTGCGAAAGATGGTGAAGCATACCAGTATTTAATAGAAAGTATTCGTAAGTTCCCAGAACCTGAAAGTTTAAAAAATATGATTACAAGTGTTGGCTTTAGTACGTGCAGCTATTCGTATACAAGACCAAAAGTTGTGGCAATTCACCAAGCTGAAAAACAAAAATAGGTTATTTATGGATATTATTGGCATTAAAAATATTAAAGCTACCCAACAAACAAAAAACCTTAAAAAAGTTAAAAGCAGCGGCGCTTCTGGTGGTTTTAGTATTGCAAATTCGGATCAAAGTGCAGAGATTGAACAAACACCACACACGCAATTATTTTCTTCTATAGATGCATTGTTCCTTAATTTAGAAACGCAAAAAAAATTTTCAAACCCTAGCCAAATAATTGAAGAAACTTTAGACCAGCTTGAACACTTAAAAGATGGTATTACCCTTGGTAAAATAAAGCAAAGTACCCTTAAACAACTTATTTTACGTACAGAAAATTTAAAATATATGCCACAATCTCAGCCTGAACTTAAAAACTTGATGCTAGAAGTAGAAACGCGTTTAAAGGTAGAATTAGCAAAACTTGAAATGCAACATAAGGCCATGCAAAAATAACTTGAACATATTGTTGCCTTTGGCATATTGTCTGGAGGATATACACTGATAAAAATGGGTAATTTAAAATTATGAGCTTTCCTTTTCGCCACATAGAATGCCAATGGCAGCAATTTTGGCATGATAACAATTCTTTTCATGTAGATATCCATGCTGAAACTTCAGCACCAAGGGAAACCATTCTAGAAATGCTGCCCTATCCTTCTGGCAATTTACATATGGGCCACGTGCGCAACTATGCTATTGGTGATGCCATTGCACGATTCAAACGTTCCCAAGGCATTCAGGTGTTTCATCCCATGGGTTGGGATTCCTTTGGTTTACCAGCAGAAAACGCTGCTGCTAGCCATGGTGTGCACCCAAAAGTATGGACAGAAAAAAATATCATTGAAATGCGTTCACAACTTAAATCGCTAGGTTTTTCCTACGATTGGCAATCAGAGATAAGCACCTGTGACCCAAGTTACTACGGGCAAGAACAAAAAATTTTTTTAAAATTCTTTAAAAAAGGCCTGGTATACCGCAAACAATCATGGGTAAATTGGGATCCTGTTGAAAATTCGGTTCTTGCTAATGAACAGGTTGTAGAGGGTAAAGGTTGGCGGTCTGGTGCCTTAGTTGAACGTAAATTGTTAGAACAATGGTCGTTAAAAATAAGTGATTATGCAGAAGAACTTTTAAAAGACCTTACAAAACTTACGGGCTGGCCAGAACGCGTTCTTAAGATGCAAGAAAACTGGATTGGCAAATCCGTTGGTGCAAAAGTTTTATTCACCATTGTCGATAGGGCAGAAAAAATTGAAATTTTCACAACACGTCCTGAAACTCTTTTTGGTTGCTCGTTCTTAGCGATTGCACCAAGCCATGAATTGGCCCAAGAACAAGCGCAACAGTTGCCTGAATTGGCAGCATTTATTGAAAAATGCTATCAACTTGGAACAAGTGAAGCAACGCAGGCACAGCAAGAAAAAGAAGGGGTTTTTAGTGGGTTACATGCAACTCACCCCCTTTCTGGAGAAAAAATACCAATTTACGTAGCCAATTTTGTCTTGGCTGAATATGGCACAGGTGCGCTTTTTGGTTGTCCGGGTCATGATTTACGTGACTACGAATTTGCCAACAAATACGATTTACCAATTATTCCTGTCATTAGCCCAGAGAAAACAAGCCCTTTACCCTATCTAGATTGCCACGGAACAATGGTGAATTCAGATTTTCTTAATGGATTATCAGTAAGTGATGCAAAAACTAAAATCCTTGAAGAAATTGAAAATCGTAACTTAGGCAATGCCGAAACCCAGTTTCGTTTGCGTGACTGGCTGGTTTCTCGTCAGCGCTATTGGGGCTGTCCAATCCCTATTATTCACTGTGAATCTTGTGGCAGTGTTCCGGTTCCGCTAAACGATTTACCTGTAGCTTTACCAGAAGATGTAACCTTTGATATGCCAGGCAATCCATTAGCAAATCATCCCACATGGAAGTATGTAAATTGCCCAGAATGTAAAGAGCCTGCCATACGAGAAACGGATACTTTAGATACCTTTTTTGAATCATCATGGTACTACATGCGCTATCTATCACCCCATGCAGAAAACCCAATTGATGCAGAAGCCATTAAAAATTGGTTGCCCGTATCACATTATGTAGGTGGTATAGAACATGCGGTTATGCACTTGCTTTACACGCGTTTTTTCACCAAAGCTTTGCGTGATTGCAATATGCTTAAAATTAAAGAACCAATTAAAAATTTAATGACCCAAGGTATGGTTTGTCATCCGACCTACAAAAGCAAAAGTGGTAAGTTGCTTTCCCCAGATGAGGTTGAAAAAAAAGATGATAAGTACATAGAACTTGATACTGGCGAGGCAGTGCACGTGGGCCGCCAAGAAAAGATGGGTAAATCAAAAAAGAATACGGTAGTGCCCTCAAAAATAATTAACACTTACGGTGCTGATGTTGCTCGATTGTTTATTTTATCGGATACTCCGCCCGAAAAAGATTTTGATTGGAACGATGATGGATTAGATGGCTGTTGGCGTTATTTGAACCGTATATGGCGGCTTCACCAAAAGATTGAAGAAATAAATACAAATACTAAAACAAACGATAATAATTTGTTTCAACAATTTTTTCCGCTTATGGACAAAGCAAAAAATGCTTATCAAGAAATTGCCTTGAACAAGGTTATAGCCTTTTGTCGTGAGGCAACGAATATCCTAGAAGATTTTCTGGATAAAGCCACAAAAGAAGATTTGGTTGCATGCTTTAAATATTTGTTACAGGTTTTGAACCCTATTTGCCCGCATATTAGCCACGATATTTGGTCACAAGTTATGGACAAAAAAGATTTCCTTGATCCCATTTCGTGGCCAGATATTGATCAGAAATATCTAAAACAATCAACCGTTACTATAGCTGTGCAAATTAATGGCAAATTAAAAGAAACAATAACTATTGAAGACAACACAGCGAAAGATGTTATTTTAAAAAATGTTTATGACCTTGAAAAAGTGCGAAAGGCAATTTTAAATAAACAGGTAAAAAAAGAAATCGTTGTACCGGGTAGAATCGTAAATCTTGTGGTGGTATGAAAAAAAAAATATATCTGTTTAGCATTTTCTTTTTAACAGCTTGCGGCTTTAAACCGTTGATTGATAAATCAGAAACCCAAGAAAAAGGGGCAAAGTTGATTGTAAAAAAAGAAAATGAAAATGTGCCGGGATATATTGTTTTTGCTTTACAAAAACAAACCCTGCGTAATTTAAAGGCTGCCAATTTAAGCGAAAATTTTCGTGTAATTGTGAAAGTAAACTTAACAACTGGCAGCCTTTCATATTCAACCCAAGCAACATCGAACCGTTCCTTATCGCGCCTAAATTGCGAAATCATTATTAGAAAAAATGATCAAGAAGTTTTTCATAAAAAATTACAAGAATCCACTTCCTATTCCCAAACCGCAGATGATGTGTTTATGAACCAAAGCGCTCACACAGGTGCAACCGAACGTTTAATACATTCAATGGCACAGGCCATTGGTCGTGAAATATATATTTTTAACAGTAAAAGTAATACCGAGACATAATGTTTACAAACTTTGAATTTAAGATAGCTGCACGCTATTTACGATCGCGCAAAAAGGAACGCTTTATTTCTGTTATTGCTGGCTTTTCCTTTTTGGGCATAGCCCTAGGCGTTGCAACCTTAATCATTGTGATGGCAGTTATGAATGGTTTTAGGGCTGAACTTTACGATAAACTTGTAGGCATGCGTGGACACATTGCATGTATACCTTTTGGTGATGTTTCCATGGCTAAAACCAGGGAATCATCCGAAAAAATAAAACTTTTGGATAACGTGCGTTCATCAACCATATATTTAGAGCGTCAGGCAATTCTAAGTTACAATAACCATTCCCAAGGAATTATTATATTGGGAATTGACCCTACGGATTTTCAACAGTTAGAAGTAATACAAAACGATAAACTAAAAGGAGACCTTAAGGAATTTAAGCAGAACAGTGTGGCCATTAGCTATAATTTAGCACAAAGTTTAAATTTATCAGCCGGTGAAAACATTCAGGTATTATTACCTAATGGAATTAAAACACCCTTTGGGTCTTCCACAAAACAAAAAAGTTTTAACACCCCTATACTTTTTAAAATTGGAATGCACCAGTTTGACAAAAATTATGCTTTCATGCCCTTAAAAACGGCACAAGAATTTTTTAATATGCCCAACCAAATTTCACGAATTGATGTACATGTTAAAAATCAACAGTTACTTCACTCTACGCGAAATAAAATCCAAAATATTCTTGGGGGTCGTTACCAAGTGGTTGATTGGAAGCATGAGGATGCAAACGTGTTTCAAGCGGTTCAAGTGGAAAAAAATGTTATGTTCATCATTTTAACACTTATAATCATTATTGCAGCCTTTAACGTTATTAGTGGCATGCTAATGTTGGTTAAGGATAAACATAAGGATATAGCTATTTTACGAACCATGGGCGTGCAAAAAAATAATATGTTAAAAATTTTTTTTCTGACCGGATCCGCCATAGGAATTGGTGGTACGATGCTGGGGAGTGCAATCGGTATCAGCGTTGCTGTGAACATTGAAAAAATACGTAAATTCATTGAAAGATTTTTAGATAATGATCTGTTTCAAGAGGAAATATATTTCTTAAGCAAACTACCTTCAAAAATTATTTGGCCAGAAGTGATAGGTGTATGCGGTATTGCGGTTATTTTAACTCTTTTAGCTACTCTTTATCCTGCTTGGTACGCATCTCGCCTTGACCCCATTGCCACCTTACGCCTATGATGTTTTCATAATAATTATTCTAAATTTTTATGAAGTTTCCAACACCCTATCTTATTCTTGTTCTAACCTTGTTTAACCTTAATGCTGGTCCCTTAACGGGTGTTGTTGCAAGCGTTGATGTTGGTGGACGTTTAACATTTCAAAACCATGATTATACAGGCCCACAAGGTAAAACGGGAAAGTCAACTGACAATAATATTTCTGGTGTTGCCGGAACGAGTATTGGATATATAAAACAAGCTGAAAAGTCAAAACTCCTTATTGGTGGCGAAGTTTTTTTTCACTTATCATCTGCCAAAAAATCTTACGCCTTGCGTATTGAAAATGGCGAACCTGAAGGACGCGTAAACATTAAAAACCCACTTACTTTTGGAGGTTGTTTAATAGCAGGTGCCATGATTACTCCCAAATTTTATGGCTATGGAAAAGTAGGCTACGGATGGATGAAATCTGAACTACGATATTCAAACCTTGATGGTGAAAGCCCGAATCATAAAAATTACCAATTTTATCAACCTGGTCTTCTTGCAGGGGCAGCTATTGGTGCAAAACTAGGAAACTTACTTCCACGTTTAGACTATACTTACCATTTAGTAAGATCCCATGAACCACGGCGTGACACGGAATTAGTTAATGGAGTAAAAAAGAATTTCAAATACCATCCCGTATGTCATACGCTAACACTTAAAGTTGGCTTTTTATTCTAAAAGAGCATATAAATTAAGCTATGAAAAATCGTAGACGAGAAAAAAAGCGGCAGATTGGCTTTAATAAAGCACGCCAAAATAAAAAGAATTATCACAATCAAAAAGGTTATCTTGGTTTAAACAAAGATAGTAAGGATCGTGTTGGCATTTTTCGTTTTCATGATTATGGCGATTCGGGTGCTATCGAATCTGTACACCGAAAAAATTCCCATCCCCCTCTTTATTTAAAAAAATCCCTTACGGAAGGCCTAGAAGATGGCAGTATAGTTGTATTTACCACTGATGGTGCCGAAGGAAGTTTAAAAAGTATTCGTTCGATCGGCCATATTGATAACCCAAAGTGTTTTGCAGATCTTGCCGTTTATAACCAAAACCTCTCTCACCTGTTTTCAGAAAAAGTGATTAACGACACTTCTAATCTTAAAGTACCAGAAGTAAAAAACCGAAAAGATTACCGAGACCTCCCTTTGGTTACTATTGATGGTGCTGATGCTAAAGATTTTGATGATGCGGTTTATGCGATAGCGGATAATGATCCGAATAACAAAGGCGGTTGGAACGCAATTGTTGCGATTGCAGATGTAAGCCATTATGTACCAATTGGAAGCGATCTAGATTTAGAAGCAAAAAAACGTGGCAATTCTGTATACCTTTCCAATAAGGTTGTACCTATGCTGCCAGAAGCGCTATCAAATGATTTATGTTCACTTCGACCAAACGAAGACAGGGCTTGTTTTGCTGTTGAATTAAAAATTTCAAAAGTTGGTGACCTTATGGATTTTCATTTCCATAAGGGCTTAATGCGTTCCCACGCAAGGCTGACATATAAAGAGGTCGAAGCAGCTTTAAAAGGTGATATGAACGAAAAAACTGACCCAATTTATAAGAATGTAATTCTCCCACTTTATGGCTGTTTTAAAAGCCTTAGTAAAGGGCGCCGTAATCGTGGCACCTTAGCCATTGAACGGCAAGAAATAGACATAAATATTAACCCAGACAACACCATAGGTTTACATATAAAACCTCGCCTAGATAGCCATTTGCTGATTGAAGAACTTATGATTGCTGCTAATATAGCTGCAGCAAAAACCTTAGAAAAGTTTAAGTGGCAAAATGTATATCGTATTCACGATAAGCCCGATCTTCAAAAAATTGAAAACTTAAACACAATTGCAAAATCTTTCGGATTTCCCACAAAAAAATCTCGACCGGATCAATATATTACGGATTTAAATAGTTTAAGTAAGCTTACAAAGGGTAAACCTGGTGAAAGAATAATTAAGGAACTCATTTTAAGAACCCAGGCTCAGGCACGTTATAGCACGCAAAATATCGGTCACTTTGGCCTGAATTTAGCATCCTATTCCCACTTTACCTCTCCCATTCGTCGTTATGCAGATTTAATTGTTCACCGTGCCTTAGTGTCTGCATTAAACATAGGTAGCCATAACCATACTTACGAACCCGTATATTTAAACGAAGTATGCGAACATATTTCTCAAACGGAACGTAAAGCTATGGAAGCTGAACGTGAAGTGCGCGAAAGATTAACCACTTTTCACTTAAAACAGCATTTAGGTGAAATTTTTAGCGGGGTTATCATTGGTTTAAATATGGCAGGGATTTTTGTTGAAGTTCTAGATGGCGCTGCCCAAGGTTTCATCGCTAAACAAGATATAGGCCAAGATTTTTTTATCTATGATGAAAAACACTATTGCTATATTGGTAAGAAAACCAAGAAAAAGTATCAAATGGGGCAAAAAGTAAAAGTATTGCTAACCCATGCAGATCATGCATCCTGCTCGGTAAATTTTTTATTTGCAGATAGTATAAAACCAACACCTAAAGCAAAAACAGCTGAAAAATTACCTGCAGACCCAGCAAAAAATAAAAAGAAACCACTCGTTCACAAAAAAAAAGAAAAAATAAGTTCCCGTAAACTAAAACTTTAACTCACACATGCTAGGAAAAAATTCTATTGAGCTTAGAAATGTTGCTACAAATCCAAAATTTAGTTGCTGGGTAAACGCCTCTGCGGGTTCAGGAAAAACAACCCTACTTATACAACGCCTGTGTAATTTATTGGCAACAACAAAGAACCCTGAACGTATATTGTGCCTAACCTTTTCCCGCGCAGCAGCAGAAGAAATTCATGAACGGGTTCAAAAAAAAATTACGGCAGACAAAGCTGATAGTATTAAAATTCAAACAATTCATGGGTTTTGCTATGACTTGTTAAAAAAACATAGTGCTTATGCAAGTAAACGCTTAATGGAAACCTTTGAACAACAAGGCTTATATGATCAAGCATTTGCAGATCTGCTTGTAGAAGAAAGTATTCAATCATCCTTAGAAACTATCCTTGACCAGGTGCACGAAGATATTTTAAAGAAACAGCTAATTGCATCCTTAAGTACAAGCCATGATCAACGGGATATAGGATTACGACTTAAAGAACTATATGATCTGCCAGAAAAAATTCTTGCACCAATACCTAACGAACATTTGTGTGAAATTTTAAGTAATCATAAGATTACGTTTAACGATAGCGTTCCCTTAGAAGACCAAGAATATCTGTTAGGCTTTTTGCTTACAAAAACCCTTAAACCTCGAAAAAAAATCCTATCCGTAAAGGATTATTCAGAAGAGGATATTAATTCAGTTCGTAATTACGCCGAAAGGGTATACCACTACCTGATCCAACGTAAACGCTATGATCATTACCAACGCTCTGTATCCTTTAATCGGCTTGCAAACTTTTTTCAGGAAACATATGAAACTTTAAAAAATAAGAATAACTTTTTAGATTTCCAGGACCTCATTCATTCTACGAAGCATCTTTTTGAAACAGACACGTTTGATCAAATGAGTTACCAACTTCAGTTTTCCCTGGAACATTTACTATTAGATGAAGCGCAAGATACAAGTGAACACCAATGGCAAATTATACAATGTTTGTTTCAAACCTTAGCTTATGGCGGGTCACAAAACCCTACCCTTTTTGTTGTTGGAGATGAAAAGCAATCTATATATAGTTTTCAAGGGGCTGATCTTAAGGTATATCAAACCATGAAAAACAGAGCCAAAGAATATTTTGAAAAAATACAATATTTATCGTTTGAGGAAAATTACCGTAGCCAAGCAAATATTCTTTCATTTGTGAATGATGCTTTTTCGAAAGATATAGACATGGGAACAGAGTACCATAAAGCAAAATCGTGCAAGCAACCCGGAACAAAAGTTTCTTTTATAACATATGAAAAAGATGATTTAGAGGATTTATCTTGGCCAATTTTTGATACCCAACCAACCTACAGCAACCCGTATCTTAAAGTTAGTACAGACATTACCCAAAAGGTTTTACAATACCATGCTGCAGGAATTGCATGGCACGATATCATGATTTTAACAAAGCACCGCAACCGTGATTTTTTAGATGCCATAAGCTACGTTATGCAACAACAACAAGTACCATGTATTATAAATGATCAGGAAAATTTACTGGAATTACTACCTGCAAAAGATTTTCTAAGTTTTGCGAAATTTTGCCTTTTCCCTACTGATGAACTAAACCTTGCAGCACTTTTAAAATCTCCTGTTGTTCAACAAATTCGCATTCTAACAGAAAATGATATCTTTACCTTGTGTTATCAACGTTCATTAAACCTTTCGCAACAAATTGAAATGAACTACCCTGATGTGTATCATTTTTTAGATAGTGCTATAAACGCTGTAAATAAGCTTTCAGGGCATTTGTTTTTTCAACAACTGTATGTGCTATCAAACATTAAAGATCCCATCCTAGACCACTTTATGGATGAAATTTGCAAGCGACAATCCCTAACCTTTTATGGTCCTATAAAATTAATTCAAAACTTATATCAATACCCCCCAAGGATAAATTTTTTTTCCCTAGAAAATAAAAATAGCGTTCGTATCAATACTGTTCATGGTAGTAAAGGGCAAGAAGCCAAGGTCATTATTTTATTTGATAACAACAAGGAAACAAATCTTAGGCAAGAATATTTTCTTTATGACCCCGTGCAGCAGTTTTATTTTTTAAAACCCCCGCAAGATATAGACACAATTTTAACTGCAGGTATTAAAGACATCATTTTAAACAAACACCAACAAGAAGATAAGCGCCTTCTGTATGTGGCCCTAACCCGAGCTAAGGAACACTTAGAAATTTTTATAAATCAAGACCCCAAGGCTCATTCGTGGGGACAGATTTTACAGGAAAAAAATTTGGTAAAGCCTTTAGAAGCTTGTTAAAAGCAATTGTTCGGTGTGACCTTGCAATTTTTTCTTCTGGTGTCATTTCAGCATAAGTTCGTGTTTCTCCTAATGGAATAAACATTGAATCATAGCCCATATTATTTGTTCCGCGCGCAGGCCAGGTTAATGTACCGAATGTTCTACCAGTAAAAGTATAGCATTCTTTTTCATTAATTATTAAAGCCAAACAACATATAAAATATGCTGTTGAAGGCTTATCATCTAATTCATCATGTACACGCTGCATAGCTTTTTTAAAATCTTTTTCTGGGCCAGCCCAGCGCGCTGAATATATTCCAGGGGCACCGTTAAGTGCTGGAACCACTAAGCCCGTATCATCAGCAAGGCAAGGTAATTTTGTGTGATTATAGCTAAATTTAGCTTTTAAAATTGCATTGCCTTCAAAAGTGTTTTCTGTTTCCTCTGGTTCTGGAATATCAAAATCAGCAGCTAATTTAACGCTTATATCAAGGTTAGTAAGCAGTTTTGAAATTTCTTTTAGCTTTCCGGGATTATGCGATGCAATAACAAGTGTATCTGACATAATATTTAACTTGCTTTCAGCGCCTTACGCTGCAGTTCAAATAACTGATTCGTCCCCAATACAGCTAAATCAAACATTTGCTTATACTGTTTCGTATCAAACGGTTGTTGTTCTGCACAGGCTTGTATTTCAATTATTTTGTTATCAGCTGTTAAAATAAAGTTAGCATCTACTTCAGCCCGTGAATCTTCATGGTAGTTTAAATCTAACAGGGCTTGTCCTTCAAAAATGCCACACGAAATTGCAGCAACTTGATTAATAATAGGGTTTTCTACTATTTTCTTGGATTTTAACAGTTTTTGGACAGCTTGCGCTAAGGCAACGTAGGCTCCTGTAATGCTTGCCGTGCGTGTTCCACCATCTGCCTGCAAAACATCACAGTCTATGCGAATTTGTCTTTCACCAAGTTTTACCGTATCAACGATAGCGCGTAAGCTTCTCCCTATTAAACGCTGAATTTCCAGAGTACGCCCCGTTTGTTTACCTTTTGTAGCTTCACGATCTATGCGTTCAGGGCTACAGCGTGGTAACATGCCGTATTCAGCAGAAACCCACCCCTTACCTTTATTGCGTAAAAACGGTGGCACTTTTTCTTCAATGGTTGCAGTGCAAAGCACATGGGTGTCGCCAGACTTAATAAAGCAAGACCCATCAGCAAATTTGGCATAGCCAGCCATTAAAAAGAAATCACGTAAACTATCAGGTGTGCGCTTATCAATACGTTTCATAGGTTATAAGGTAAATTAAATCAATTAATTTCCTAGGTATAACCGAAAATAAAAGCAAGGAAAAGCTATAATCCAAGAAAATCCATTAAAACTAGGATTTTGCCTGTGGCTTAGGCCGTTTAGAAACAACGTTATCAATTAAACCAAAAGCTTTTGCTTCATCCGGACGCATGAAATTATCGCGTTCCATGGCTGCTTCAACTTGCTTCAGGCTTTTACCAGTTGTATTAACGTAGATTTGATTCAATAACTTTTTTTGCGTAAGCATTTCAGTGATTTGAATTTCCATATCTGTGGCCTGACCACGCGCACCACCAGAGGGTTGGTGAATCATGATACGCGAATGGGTTAAGGCATAACGTTTGCCTTTTGTACCACAGGTCGTTAATAGGGACCCACCTGAACACGCTTGACCAACGCAAAGGGTTGCCACATCACAATTTATATAATTCATGGTATCCACCATAGCTAGGGTAGATGTCACAACACCACCCGGTGAATTAATATACATGAAAACATCTTTTTCAGGATGCTCACTTTCAAGAAATAATAGCTGGGCACAAATAAGTGATGCAATTTCATCATGAATTTCGCCTGTCATAAAAATAATTCGTTCTTTTAAAAGACGCGAAAAAATATCATAACTGCGTTCGCCCCTACCCGTTTGTTCAACAACCATAGGAACAAGGGCAGCCTGTTCTTTTGCATAGGAATCACATTTTGCACCAAAGGACTTCAACATCAATAAGACTTTTTTTAAAATTAATGGTTAATTATAGCTTTTTTTTCGTAAAAAACCAGTTAAGACTTAAAAGAATTTTGCCAACTAATCGCCAAAGCCAGGTAAGATGTCTTTAATTTTGTCTTTGAGCTGATCTTCATTTATTTTCAATGTTTTACGATTTGTTTTTTCAAAAATAAAGTTGATCACTTTGTCTTCTAAAACTGGTGCTGTAAGTGCCTCTATAGCTTTTTGGTTGTTTGTTAAGTATTCAAACACTTGCTTAGCTTGATTGGGGTAACGGGAAGCTTCATTAATTACAGCTGACTGAACTTCTTCACGGGTAAGGTTTATATTATTTTCTGATGCAATTTTTGACATTAAGAAACCTAAACGAACTCTTCTTTCAGCTATAACTTTGTATTCTTCGCGTGTTTTTTCTACATCGCCATTATCTATTTTTTCACCTAGTTTTTCTGCTTCTGCCCATTCTTTAGTAAGTTGTGACCAAATAACATTAAATTCTTCATCAACAGAGGATTGTGGCACAAGAAAAGTGTATGCTTTGTCTAATGCATCGAGCACTTGGCGTTTATGGAATGAATAAATAAGCCTGTTTTGATCACTTTGCAAAACCTCGCGCATTTTATTACGTAAGCCAGCAACATCTTCACAGCCAAACTCTTTAGCAAATTCATCCGTTAGCTTATTTTCCTTAGGGCTAAAGAAGTTTTCTATTTTTACAAGATAGGTTTTATGCTTGCCCTGAAGGGATGCTTCATAGTAATTATCAGGATAATTGATAGTAACTTCGAACTCATCGCCTTTTTGTTTGTCAACCAAAGCACTATGAAGCGGTGACCAAACTTCGTTGTTTTCCAACTGTAATACAGTTAAAGACTGAGGTTCAAAGTTTTGTCCTGGTATATTTTGCTTTACCAGGATATCGACCTTATCGCTAATCTCAACCTTACCTTTTTTTTGTTCTGAATTAAAAGATTTGTGTTTTTCCAAAAGGTTCTCTAAGGCTAAATCAACGCTTTTTTCTTCTACCTCTAGCTGCAATTCTTCACACTCTAAATTATCAAAGGGTTGAATTTTAAATTCTTCAACGCAGTCAACATCGAATTTACAAACAAAGCCATCTGTTAGTGATATTTTAGAAATTTCTACTTTAGGGGAACGGAAAGTATTAGGTTTAAATTCTAAAAAAATTTTTTTTAATGCCTCATCAACCAAACTTTTGCTGACCTGGTGTGTACATTCTTCACTAAAACGTTTTTTTACTACAGTAACTGGTACTTTGCCTGGACGAAAACCATCTAATTTGATCGTTTTTGCCCGCTCTTGGTACCAAGATTCATAGCGTTTTTCAAGTTCCTGAGCCGCAAGGGATGCTTCGACTGAAAGGAAATTTTTTTTATCTTCTAATTTTTTTAAACTAAATACCATTATCATAAACTTTTTTTGGTGCGGACGGAGGGACTTGAACCCCCACAGCTTGCGCCACTAGAACCTAAATCTAGCGTGTCTACCAATTTCACCACGCCCGCTAATATTGATCAAAGTTAGCAAAAGTAAAAAAAAAATCAACCAGATTATGAAAAAATAGTAGAAATAAAAAAATAAGTGCTCATATTAGGTATAATTATTACTTTTACCCAAGAAAAAATTAAAATGAAAATAATTCTTTTATGCATGATTTTTCTTTACAACATTTGGTCTGCTGAACAGTTTCCCATTACAGATTTGGGTAAGCCAGATTCTATAAAAGTAAGGCAAAAATCGATGCAAGGTATTTATAAAACCATAACGAAATTTCAAGCTGACTTTAAAGATAGCAAAGCAATTTTGCCACAAAATACGTTTTATGGTTTTTATAATTTGTATGAGACGCAACTCACTTTAGAAAGTAAAAAGTTATTTGAAGCCAGTCTAAGAGGCAATTTTGATCAACTTACAATTTATGCTGGATTAACTTTTGCCAGATCAAACATACTTTATCAAAAATCCAAAGACCGCTTAAAGTATAGCCAAAAAAGATCAGCCCTTTCATCTAATGAGGAAAAATTTCTAACTTCCTCAGTATTAGCATTTTTTAGTGTCCAACTTTTACTTATAAAGGCAGGTGTGATTTCCGACGTAGTTGAAAATTTATATTACAAACCTGATCCAGGAGTTGCTTTAGACCACTTTTTAAGTATCAATACCCACATACATAATTACGAAGAACTATCACTTATAAGCACTACAAATAAATTATCTAGTAGTGCTTCTGGCTTTGGTTTTAGACATCATCGTTTTTCTGATCATTTTGTTGAACTGGTTGGTGCATTGAATTGCTCCTTATTACATAAAACCCCTACCGAGACTGCACAAACTTTAGACCAATCATCAATAAAAACTGATTTTTTAAAAGCAACAACACAACCGCATGAACTGCAAAAAGAAAGTGCTAACGATGAAGCTACAAATAATGCATATGACAGTTCTGATTCACCTATACCTAATGTATCAGAAGTTTTGGCCGATGAATCCTTAAACGATTCAGAAGATAATGCTAATACTGTAACTCGACCAGCTGCAACAGAATGTAATACAAATACTCAGAAACATAATTCTGTTGCATGTTTGGAAAGGCTAAAAGGGCATTCAAAAAAACAAGTAAGTAAGAATAAGAAACGAATACGGCAATTAGCGGTAGATCCAGCTTTAGCAAACCTTAGTGACGATGAGTTTGAGAGGGTATTAAAACAGTTTGAATCAAATCTATGATTTTGCAGAAAATCGCTTCACAATTGCACAAGTTGTTTAACATCAAAGCTATCAGGTAATTTTGTGGGGTGGTATTTTTTATACAAAAAACTTTTTGCCAATAAATCGGGTAAGTATTCTACATGGGCTGCCCAAAGGTAGGCAAAACCCTTACCAAATTCACACCTCACAGCTGCTACAGTGTTGTCTGTATAATAGGCCAAGGGTTTAACTTGTGGAAACTCTTTTGCTTCAAAAAAACCACCACCATTATAAAAAGCTGTGTACTGTGCGTTCGCAATGCGAATCTTTATAAGTTTTGATGTTTCAAAATATCTTTCATTATAGGGCCAGTATTTAGGCCCTATAATTTTTCCTGGATAAAAACCTAGCGGCCTTATTGCGTGCATCCACTCACCACTTTCCCAACGCCAATCAAATTCTTGGGCTGCAAAGTAAGAACCTGCACAAATACCTAAATAGGTACCACCCTGCCCTACATAAGCTTTAATATGGGTGGCTCGCTGCGTGTTTATATTTTCCGCCATGGCAATATCAGCACCGCCGGGAAATGCTAGTAAACTTAGAGCAGCTGGTATGGGTTGATCAAAATCCTTAGCTAAAACTTTGGTTGTTGCATAGTTGTGCTGTTGCAAAAAAGCAACCAGTTGCTTTACAGAAAAAGCATTAGCACCTTTATCAGAATAAACCCAAGCTTGCTTAATGGAAGTAGCTACCATAAAAAATAGCCAGCAACGATAAAATAATTTCTAATGAAATGAGCACAATTATAATCCATTCTAAAAATGATGAATGTCCGTGCTTTAATTCATTACTTAATATTTCATACAATTCATATAACACCGCCAACTTACCGTTTAATATTTTTAAACGTAAGGGTAAATCAAGATAGTCCCTTACCATGGCATAGGTAAGTTCTAAACTTGGGCGACGCCAAAAAAACTCGGGCAAATCAAGCAAATAGGTATCAAGGTTTATTGAATGCCGCTGCATAAAAAGCCAACCAGTGTATTGGGCCAATTTTTCACGAGATAGTGATATTTTCCCTTTCCTTGCTAATTCTTCTGGAAATTTTCTGCTTTGGTTAATGGTTTCATCAACGGCATTTTCAAAATATTCTAGCTTCACTGATTGTGCCAAAGGATAACTAAAAGAAAGAACTTCATTGATTGACGTATCTTTTACCAAAACATGGTCATTAAGTTCATTAATAAAATTTTGTTCATGGGAACGGTAGTTAACCTGTTCAAGAACGGGATATTTGTTATGAAAGCTTGGTGAATGCCTTTTGAGGAAGTTTTCTACATCCGTTTGTAAATTTTGATCACAATCCCAATATACAACGCAACCAAATTCGAAAACAATTATGTAGCGCTGATCTTTTAAGGCTAAAGCTATTCCCTCATTAAAAATTTCTGCCTTTTCTGGCTCTAACCATTCAAAATCCTTTAGGCAATCCATATCAATTTTTTCAGCAATACATTTCGCAATACATTGTTTCATAGCAAATATCTATTCTGCTGTTACTCGCACAACTTTTGATCCAGAAATTTTTCTAGCAAAAGGTATGGCCGTTTGATGGTTGTTAAATGGTCCCATAAGAAGCCTGTATATGGTTATTCCACCAGAAGTTACGAATTCTCTTACTTGAGATTGAACGCTTTTAAGATTATAGCGTTTTTTTAAACGGTGCCATTCTTTGATTGCATCTTCTTCGGTACTCACGGTTGCTAACTGCACATAAAACTCATCATGCGGTTTAGCCACAGCCATTGATTCATTATCAGGAATAGCTTTGATAGATTTTAACTGTTCCCTTTGAAGATCTTCCAATGTTGGAACTAAATTTTCTGCCTGATAAGAACTCTTTTGAGGCTGATCGGGGGTTCTCTTGTTGGCATACTCAGATGGCTTTTCATAAGCTTGTTTGCCATGGCTAAGGTTATCACTTGTATTATCTTCAACTCTTGGTTCGGGCTTTTCTGGAACTGGTGCAAGTTTTACCCTAGCACTATCTTCATTTCTGCCATCTAAGCGGTTATAAATCATATGGTTTTGGTAAGGTATATCAATGCCACCTTTAATTTTAGGAGTAACCCTATAAGTGTTTGTAACCGGCGGTACTTGATACGGATACTGCGTATCTGTACTTGTTGCCCAACGATAGGCAAACCAAAAAAGTGTAGCAAGAATTAGTACGCCACTTCCTTGCACCAAAAGTTTTACCGGTGACAATATTTTGAAACTGCTACCAGCATTTTGTAATGGGTGTTGACCTGGATGAAAAGACGCTTGATCATGTTGCTGCTGAAAGCGTTGATTCTCATGGGAAGGATAAAAGTTTGCATCAGGCTGAAAAGGATAGTTAGCACGCCCTATATCACCACCGTTTGAAAAAGCATATTGATTTTCACCACCTGGCACAGCTTGAGGGGTATAAGAATTTGTTGCATTCGATGCATACGATGGATGCATAAATGGGTTATTAGCTTGATTATGGTAACGTTCGTTGGATTGCGAATCTAATGCAGGCTCTGTTTTTTCTGCAAAATCATTTACCCCACGACGACGAAAACGAAACGTCATATTTTTTTCCTTTCCATGTCAATTATGCATAGCAAGACTACACAAAGCAACGTGAAAAGTTAAGAAATATAAGCTTTATTCTAAAATCTTGCATTCTTATTCTTGAACATCAATAAACAAGCCGTGCTGATTTGCGTATTCATAACATTGTTGCTTATCGATAATTTGTACTTTATTTGCCTGAATACTTATGCCATCAAAAGCACAACTTTTTAAAAGTTTTAAGGTTTGCAAACCCACTGTGGGTAAATCGATTGTTTCTAACTGACCTAGTTTTGCGCGCTTAATAAGAACTCCACCACAAGATGCATTTCGATAAGCAACGCAACGTTTTATAAGCTCATCAGTGCCTTCAGCTGCTTCAACACCAAGGACTACACCTTGATGAACAATACAAGCCTGACCAATATCAGCAATACTACAAGCTTGTAAAACCTCTGTCCCACGTTGAATATCGAGCAAATGACTTTCATTTGGGGACATAACAGTGGTTTTTTCACCGAGATCGCAAGTTAAGTTTTTAAGATATTCATGGGCGCCAATAATTTCAAAACCTTCAGCAATAATAAGCCGGTGCAAAGCTTTCAGCAGGGCATCATCGCCCTTAAATATGTTCAGGCCCAACTTAAGGATCCATTTTCCACCCACAGCATCGACCTTAAGTTCTTTAAAATTGGGGCGCTTTAATTTACCTGCAAATATAAGTTTTTTAACTTTTTGTTGCCGTAAATACGCAAAAATTTCACCAACTTGTCCAATAGGTATGAACTTATTGGCAATTGATTTTTCTATCTTTAAATTCAAAAATTCATTTAATTTAACAACGGCAGCTAATTCACCATTTATAAAAGCTTTATCAATTATTTCCTGAGGCAATTGCCCTGCCCCGGCTATGATTCCTAAGTAGCTCTGGGTTGGCATAGGGAAGAAGATCGGTTCTTGAAAAATTCAATAAGCATATGAATATCTGCATCGCCCTTATATTTTGTTTCCACTATAGCTAAACGGTCGGAAACCGTGTTGCTTGTATCAAGGAATACCGATTCATAAACATCCTGAATTTTTTGAATAACATCCCTCGAAAAGCCTCGACGCTTTAAACCCACCAAGTTTAAACCGTTTAACCAACCGCGTTCACCAATAACCATACCAAAAGGTATAACATCGTGCTCTACACCAGCCATACCCCCAATCATGGCATAGGCCCCTATACGCACATACTGTTTTATTGCCGCAAGACCACCGATTATAACGTAATCCTCTATTTTAACATGGCCTGCCAAAGTGGCATTATTCGCCATTATTACTTGGTTACCAACAATGCAATCATGGGCCACATGGCTACCTACCATGAATAAACAGTTGTTACCTACTACTGTTTTCATATTATCGCCACTTGTACCAGGCTGAATTGTTACGTATTCTCGAATGATATTATTCTCACCAATAATGGTTTCTGATTTTTCACCAGCAAACTTTAAATCCTGCGGTTGATGCCCAATCGATGCAAAAGGAAAAATTTTTGTTCCCATACCAATCGTTGTATAGCCATCAATCGCTACATGAGATATTAATTCCACCCCTGAATCCAAACGCACATTAGGCCCAACACAACAAAAGGGACCTATTTTCACATCCTTTGCAACAACAGCTTTTTCATCAACGATAGCGGAAGGATGAATCATTTTTACACACCTACCATGGCTGTAAAAGTACTTTCGGCCACGATTTCATCATCCACCAAAGCTTCTCCTTGAAATTTCCAAACCTTACCACGTTCCCTAAGCTTTTGAACCTTTAAGTGCAAAACATCACCTGGCACAACGGGCTTGCGAAATTTTGCTTCTTCAACACTCATAAAATAAACCAATGATCCTTCAGGTTTGTTTTGCTGCTGCCACGTATACATAACCAGGGCACCTGCCGTTTGAGCCAAAGCCTCTATAATAAGTACACCTGGCATTATAGGATTTGCCGGAAAATGGCCTTCGAAAAACCATTCATTATTCGTAACATTTTTCAAACCCACTGCCGATTCTTTTACCACTATGTCTTTCATACGATCAACAAGCAAAAATGGATAACGGTGGGGTAATAACTTTTTGATGTCTTCAAGGTAAAGTATCTTAGCTTCTTGCATTAATTTATAAAATGTATTCTTTTCAATAGGAAATCATAAAGCTTAGGGGATTATAGATCAAGATGCATAATTTACTTTACAAGCTTATTCGTTTAAATTAATACACATCGTTCATTAAGATTTAAGGAGTTATTTATGAACAGTGCTTATAAATATATTATAGCATTAAAATTATGTGGTTTCGTTCTAACGGCCAGCGACATGAGCCAAGATGGCTGGTTAAAAGTGGAAAATGAAGAACACCGTATAGTCTTAGATTCCTCTGTAAATGAATTAAAAATTTTGCAAGGCAGTGTTTTTCACAAAATTAATGGTAATTTACCTACTGTTCACGAAGATCAAGACACAGACGAAATAATAGGTGGAAATTTACTTTTAGGTAGCACAACATATACCTTAAGTGATTCACAGTTTTTTAAAGTCTTTAATTACGCTACATCCACTTTTGTTTTATATCAAGCGCAAACATTCTCAAAAGATGGACAGACTTTGGCCTATCAGCCTGAAGAAATATGCACAAAACCAATTACCGATATATCAATTGTTGACGTAGAGCTTAAACCTATTGATTCAGAATCAAAAATTCAAACAGCAGTAATATTAGCAAACGTTAGCATAAAGTTAGATGAAAAAACAACTTTTCACTTTTACAATCAGTATGGAGCATTTCCCAATCAAAAGTATTCTACAGATGTATTAGAAACTAGCTACGATCAGCTGTACTATTCTAATGAAATTAAACGCCTGGTATTTTCTAGGGGGGAAAAAAGAGAACGTTACCCACTTTTTCTCACTCTTAGTGAAACTCAAGCCGTGGTAAAATTATACGATCTAGAATCAAATGAAATCTTAAAACAAACAGATCCTATGCTATTAAAACATAAACTTTTAAATCAAAATGGCGAGGAACCAACAAACCCTAGTGAACAAGGTGCAATTGCCATTAAAGAATGTGAATATAACTTGGATAAGATTACTAAGAAAGGTATTTTACAACTACTTAACTCTTAAGTTAGTCTTATTAGTAGAATCTAAGTATATGCAATGAAGATAGTAGTTTCAGAAGATTTTGTATAGATTTCGTAATCTTTAGAAAGTCTTCTGAGGTACTTAGCCAGGAAATATGTGCTTTACCAGCCATCCTCTGGCCAAAACAGCCATCCTATTTGTATTTTAAATTATGAACATGGGTTTTTAAATCATAGTAACTACCCTTTATTAGGTTTCTAAGTTTTTACTATGATGGATAAAAAGCTAAGTATAATTTACTTTATATAATCTCACTTTATACATATTATAAGTAGTTATACTACAGGCACTTCTATTGCCTGATGGTTAAACAACATCCAGTCGGCCCCTTCTGGAATTATATCTGAAAAACCTGGATGACTAAAAACAATGCAATGTAACCCTTCAATAACCTTCATCAAACTATCGTCTAGATTATTCTTTTTGCTGAATACAATATTTCTTTTACAATCAAGGTGTTGTCGATTATTCATTTTTACCAAATCTGTTACTTTTATTTCGGCGGGCGAATACATACTATATAATTGAAACTGAGCACGCATGGCTGTTAAATTTCTTCTTTGAGCAAATAAATTATATACTTCAGCTTGCATTTCCATAATATCTGGAACAAGTAAATTACGTTGGTGTACTTTATACCGTTGTTCCGAGGTCATTGATTGTAACTTCTGGTAAGCACTTAGGCAAAAACCTTCAAGAACCTCTAGTGGTTCTTTCATCTGCGCTTTAGTTATTTCCTCAATAAATGCATCATCGGGCATACCAATAACCGTATTATCTTCAACGTCAAGAATTTCTTCTTTAGTGGGAAGACCGTCATGCATACGCACAAAAATGTGCTGTAAATCATTTACATCGTGAATTAAGTCATAAACTCTTTCGATAGCTCCTATATCTGGCCGCCCTATGTTAAATAAGTCGATAAACATTTCTTCCGTATTGCTGACACTGTTAAATACTTTTCCTAAAACACCATCATTAAAATGAGAATAGCGTTGATCTCTGGTGTTTTGTAAAAGATCAGGATAGATATTAGAAAATTCTTCATCTTCATCTGTTGCATTCTGATGCACAATATTTTTTTGATACGTTTGAAGACCAGTTGCCTTTCCACTTTTCACCCTAGGGAGGTGCTTTGCCCTTTTTGGGGTATGGGGAATACCGTTATTGAAACCATTCATGGCACCAACAGAATGAAATATAAAAATTGCAGCAAGTAATAATAATTTTTTCATAATTTCTTTTATTTTTTTTATAAGTAATAATATTATAAATCATTATATAAAGTCTTCAAGATAAAAATCCCTTTTGTACAAGTTCATATGAAAAGAGACAGTATTGAGGTCTCCGATAAGGTATTTTTCATATTGGCCATAGGAGTTAACCCATTCAAGTTTTTATGTGGTCTATAGGTGTTGTATTTATGCACAGCTTTGTTGAGAACCGCTTGATGCTGTGAGCAGAATCCTCTAGTAAGGTTGGTAGATTGTAAAATTCTTCACGAAAGGTGCGGTTGCCACGTTCAACGACGCCGTTATATTGGGGTTTAGCCGGCGGCAGCACAAAGAGCTCAAGGTTAAGATCTTTGCAGGCATCTTCAAATTCAGCCATAAATTCTGACCCCTCCATCGACTTGAATGGAGTGAATTTTAATGGGCGCTCGGGCCAGAAAATCCATGAGAAACCGTTTAGCACTGCTGGTTTTCATGATAGACGGCTACATCAATATATTTTGATTTTCTCTCCCAGGCCTTAAAATTTGCGACGGTGAAACCCTTTATTCCATGGTCATGTGGACAATTTAGGTAAGATCACAAAGTTGCTTGTGCCCTTAAGTCATGTGTTTCCATGGTCTAGCCTACTTTAACAAGAGGCTTTTCACTTACTACGCAAGGGAACTTTCACTTTTCTTATAAATATTTCTCTATTGGTTCAAATAACCTTTAGCTTACATTTTTCTTAAAAGCAAAACGCAAACCACCTGCAGAATAGTCTGGTTTAATGAACAATGAAAAAATTTTTCCTTCTGGTCCTTTAAGATTATAGCAAAAACCTGATTTTATTTTGCACTCATCACCATGAAAAATACGTTTTTTTAATTCCTCAATCCAGTTTGATTTTTCATCTGGTTTTAGGGAAAATTGTTGAAAATCGTATTCAAAAGGAAGCTCTTGTTTAGCAACTTGGGTTGAAAAGTCCGCTTCAAAACCATTCTTTAACAAAACCATCCAAGAACCAATATTAAATGGCGAAGACGTTGCTTCTTGCAGCGCCAGTGGTTCAGTTGCAAAGTGAAATAACTCATTTGAGAGGCCTAACTCTGCAATTTTAGGAGCCCAGCGGGTTGTTAAGGAATTTATAACACTGGTTGTTAAACCTTTACCCCAAATAGATGGTGTATCTTCAGAAGCACAATCTTCATTAAAAGCTATATAGGCTATTTCTGAACGGCCTTTGTAGGGATCAGTGCCACTACCTCCACTTACCACATAGGCTAGGCGTAATTTTGATAGCATATCATACACAACCATACCTGCATTGGGTGTCCCATCGGCAACGCGCTTTAAGTGTTTATCCATAAAGGCTTGAATATACTCTTCATCTTTTATATTACCATTGGCAAACATAATCATGGTTTGTTTATTTGTAAAAAGCTTGGTGAAATATTCTTTATCATCTTCATTAATTAGCCTTGCTTGCCAGGAACCTTCTGAATAAGTTCCAGCCATGGTTATTGGTAAAACATCACTGATATTTGTGGAAATTTCAGTTGCAGCATGGAGAGATATAAAAGCGGCTAAAAAATAAACATACCTATACATTATGAATAATCCTCAATCTAATTAAAAAAATAATACTAGCACTTTTATTCCTTCTCATACAGAACTCATAATTTCATTTTTTTTCTTCAACTTGTCTTGACCTGCTAAAAAAGCAAGTCTACCTTTTAAAATATTTTCACTTAAGCGAAAGAATGAAAACACATTTACTTTTCCTATTACTAATAAACATGGCTTGTTATGCAAGCGATGATGACATGATTTTTGATTTTCAATTAACTCCCGATGGTTCTAACTCTAACTCAAGTCAAGCAAGCACATGCGAAGAAGATATTTATAAAAGCGAAAATAAGCTGGTTATTATGCCAGGGACAGGTATTAAGGAGTTCATTATTTATTCTGGCATAAAAGCATTAGAACAAAGTGAAAGGTACCTTTCATCAAGCAATGAGGGAGCTGCAGAAAAAACATGTTATTGTGAGTTACGTGATGAGTACTATAAATTATTCGTTGATAGGAGGCTATATTCGCTAAACTGGCAATACCATGAGAAAAAATTACAACTCTTCAAATATTCAATACCAACTCATTCTAGTAAAATTAAACGTGAATTTTTAGGATATTTTCCTATCGATAGCCTTACCCTTCACAAAATCACCAACGTTACCCTAAACCGCAAATCAAGGATTTTTTCCTGCAATGTTGACTTTAATGTCGGCTTTACAGTGAATGGTGAAAGCCTTGAAAGTCAGCAAACTCATGAATTTTTTTTCAAATATTCGATTGAGCACTCTGAAGAATCAGGATTATTTTATAATAATGTGTTAAAATGCACACAAAATGGAGAGCAAGTTTGGCCATTATACACTAAAAAAATAACAACCATTTTAGAGATAACCCGCCATTCTAAAACATCAGAAGAAAAAATCACCTTTTTTTCTGATATTTTTTCCGTTCGCCTTAGGGATGACAACAATAAAAGGGAATCTACTTTTGTAAAATCTAGCGATAAAAAGTTTAAAAAAGCTCTTGCTATACGATGTTTCCAGCATGATTTATCAAAAAGTATAGCAGTCATAACAAAAGAAGTTTTTGCAGCCTTTTGTGATAGTTATACCAAATCTGTTTAGTGATGCTTAAAGTTTCGTATATTGCATTTTAAAATCTGCTGTGAAATAACCTGTAAGCCATTTAGATCTTGGTTATTTTATCCTATGGATTTCCAGAATTTTAAAAAATAAATATTTTTTAAATACACATCGTTTCTTTTCACAATTTTAAGTATACTCTATTTTTAATTTTTTTATTATTTAGAAT
>CAYGPH010000010.1:0-3065 GCA_964351815.1 uncultured Verrucomicrobiales bacterium
CACACAACCAGTTGCTTTAAATACAGAAGCACCTCATTCTTCCCCAAGCACACAACCAGTTGCTTTAAATACAGAAGCACCTCATTCTTCCCCAAGCACACAACCAGTTGCTTTAAATACAGAAGCACCTCATTCTTCCCCAAGCACACAAACGGAAGAAGGACTTTCCTCGACTACGACCTCCCCTCATAGGAGCAGTTCATCGGAATTCTTAGCCACTGAAAATGATAATGAATATATTAAAATTACTAAACCCGATGGTACAATTATTGAAATGAGTTTTGATACGGCTATAAGAGCTGGTTTAATACCTAATCCAGAATTACGACAATTAGAACATCTACCTCCGCAAGCTATAACACCGCTTTCCACTTCACAAGCAATGGCAGCAGCACAAGCGAGCCATTATCAACCATATGCTTTCATAAACCCAGCACACACGCAGCAGCAGCAATATACAGCACACATGCAGCAGCAGCAATATACAGCACACATGCAGCAGCAACAATATATGACCTATATGCCGCAAGGATATCTAGCATATCCCCAACAGCAATATCCTGCTGGATATCCACCATACAACGGACACCCAGCAACATTTAACGGAATGACTTTTTATCCGCCACAGGGCTAAAAGTTATTGTTAAACTGTTGTGTTGACAAATATCAAATTTTTGCTATGTTAGCACTCAAGATACATGAGTGCTAATAACTCAGTATACTTATTTCATTAACTTAAAAAATATATAAAAGGAGTTCATAAATGAAGTTTCGTCCTTTACACGATCGTGTTTTAATTAAACGCATTGAAGCTGAAGAAAAAACCCCAAGCGGCATTATTATTCCAGATACTGCTAAAGAAAAGCCTATGGAAGGTGAAGTTATAGCTATTGGTTCTGGAACTCGCAACGAAAATGGCAATGTTATACCATTAGATGTTAAATCCGGCGACCGAGTGCTTTTTGCAAAATGGTCTGGCACCGAAATTAAAGTTAATGGTGAAGAATATGTTGTGATGAAAGAATCCGACATCATGGGCATCATGGCTGCCTAAATATTATTAACGACGCAAATCAAGGAGATATAATTATGACTGCAAAAGAAGTACGTTTTAGTACAGACGCCCGTAATAAAATGCTTAAAGGTGTAGATACCTTAGCTGATGCGGTAAAAGTAACCATGGGTCCTAAAGGGCGCAATGTTGTGTTAGAAAAATCCTTTGGCGCTCCAAGAGTAACCAAAGATGGTGTATCTGTTGCAAAGGAAATTGAACTTTCCGATAAATTTGAAAACATGGGCGCACAAATGCTACGTGAAGTTGCCGTAAGAACCAGTGATTTAGCTGGTGATGGTACAACTACAGCAACCGTGCTTGCCCAAGCTATCGTGCGTGAAGGCATTAAATCTGTTGCAGCTGGTATGAACCCTATGGATCTGAAGCGCGGCATTGATATGGCTGTTGAGGCTGTTATTGCCGACCTAAAGAAAAATTCACGTGATGTTTCCACCAATGCAGAAATTGCCCAAGTTGGCACAATTTCAGCTAATGGCGAAAAAGAAATTGGTGAAATGCTTGCTAAAGCCGTAGAAAAAGTTGGCAAAGAAGGTGTTATTACCATTGAAGAAGCAAAATCTTTACAAACAGAACTTGATGTTGTTGAAGGTATGCAATTTGATCGTGGATATATTTCCCCTTACTTTGTAACGAATTCTGAAAGAATGATTACGGAATTAGAAAATCCTTATATCCTATTAATAGAAAAGAAACTGGCAAATTTGCAAGCGATGCTTCCTGTTCTTGAGGCAGTTGTGCAATCTGGCCGTCCATTACTTATCATTGCTGAAGATGTTGAAGGCGAAGCCTTGGCCACATTGGTTGTGAACAAACTTCGTGGTGGTCTAAAGGTAGCTGCGGTTAAAGCACCAGGATTTGGCGATCGTCGTAAGGCAATGCTCGAGGATATCTCAATCCTTACGAAAGGTTCTATTGTTTCTGAAGATATGGGTATTAAGCTTGAAAACGTTAACGTTTCCATGTTGGGCACTGCTAAAAAAGTCGTTATTACTAAAGAAGATACAGTTATTGTTGATGGTGCTGGAGACGACAAAGAAATACAAGGTCGTTGCAACCAAATTCGTGCACAAATAGAAGAATCAACATCTGATTACGATCGTGAAAAGCTGCAAGAACGCCTTGCCAAATTAAGCGGTGGTGTTGCTGTAATTCGTGTTGGTGGCTCTACGGAAGTAGAAGTAAGAGAACGCAAAGATCGCGTTGAAGATGCCATGCATGCAACGCGCGCAGCCGTAGAAGAAGGTATTGTACCTGGTGGTGGTGTTGCCCTATTACGCAGCATTAAAGCACTTGACACCTTAAAGCCAATAAATGCGGACCAAGAAGTTGGTGTAAGAATAATTCGTTACGCCCTAACAGCTCCTTGCCGTCAAATTGCAGCTAATGCAGGTGAAGACGGTGCTGTGATTTCTGGTAAAGTACAAGAACAAAAATCATACAGTGAGGGCTTTAACGCGCAAACTGGGGAATACGTAGATATGATTTCTGCTGGAATTATTGACCCAACAAAAGTTGTGCGTACGGCTTTACAAGATGCAGCATCTATAGCTAGCTTACTTATTACGACAGAAGCTATGGTTGCTGAAAAGCCTGAACCAAAAGCTGCCAACAACAATGCCATGGGTGGAATGCCAGACATGGGCGGCATGGGCGGTATGGGTTACTAGGTTAGCCTAAACGTCTTGACTTAAACTTTAGAGGCTGCCTTTTTAGGTGGCCTTTTTTAATAAAAAATTAAGAATTTTTTGTTAGGATATTAATGGAAAATAACATATAGCTTTTTACCCATGAACAAAAAAATTTTTTTATTAAGTATTTTATTATCTTTTTGGTGCCTAAGGGCATCAGATGATAGCAGCAATACTTCTAGTAACACCGGCACTGCCACTACGGATAGTTCTAATGAAACCGATAATAATGATAATGACGCTTCCTCTGCTGAAGAGAATAATAATGATGCTGACGATGATAATGATACTGCCAAAAATAA
>CAYGPH010000010.1:3165-35822 GCA_964351815.1 uncultured Verrucomicrobiales bacterium
CTGCTGAAGAGAATAATAATGATGCTGACGATGATAATGATACTGCCAAAAATAACAGCAGCACAAAAACTGACGTAAGCTCTGCTAAAGCTGATGAGGATAAAAAGCCAGAATCATCTAACGATAAGGATGATAAAACAAAAGAAGTGCTTGTATTGAAAGTATCACCACAATCAATTGCGCAAGTAGTAAAACACTTCGAAATATTTCATAATTATATGTGGGACATTAAAAACGGGACTTCGGCTATTGAAGGTCTATTGCTTCACCACCAAGCTGGAGAACAAAATATTGCTGGGGTCACTAAGGAAGATATATCTGCTGCAACGAAAAAAGGAGAGGTTCCAAAAAAATTCTTAGATGCATTAAATAATCGCTTAGAAGCAATGAAAGCACTCCCAACAGAAACTGTAACACTTAAGGGAAAAAAAGAAACGAAAACAGTGCCATTCAAAGACATCAACTTGGCTATAGAAGCATGTGTTAAAGCCCATGAAAAGGAGACTCATGCCTGCGCCCCTTCACTAAGGATTTCAAAAGATACTTTAGAAGCATTAAACAGTGCAAATAAAAAGCTTAATCCTAAGGCAGTAGCTTTTGAAACCACTGAAGACGCTATGAAAGCAATGGTAAAGATGTTGCAAGAGAAATTCGTTGAAGAAGAAAAGAGCAAGAAAACAACAACTGCGGCTTCCAACACAACAACAGAAGCAACAACAACGGCTAAAGCGGATAAACCAAATACCCCAACAGCAGAAAAAACAAGCGCCCCTGCTGAATCTAAGCCTGCTGAATCCAAGCCCAGCAAACCAAGTGACGCGACGTTAAGCACTAGTCCCGCTAAAAGTGGTACTGAAAAAACGGTTACTGCTGCTGCCTAAAGACTACACATAAACTATATACAAAATATATAGCTTTAATTATCAAAAATGCCCTGTTTCATAAAATAGGGCATTTTTGTTTATGTCATATCCTAAGGCCGATACTGTTTCTTAAGTAAAAATGCATACTAATAAAGTAAATGCAAAGTAAGTTTAGTTGCGAGGGGTATACAAAATTTGCTATATTCTAAAAAAAGCATTAAATATGGAGCAAAAAATGCAAATTTTAGAACTAAAAAGAGATTACTTAAATGTAGTCTTTACAATATTTTTAGGGATAGTGCTCCTTGGAATATGTAGCCAGTTAATTATTCCCATAAAACCTGTGCCTATAACAATGCAAACGGCAGGATTATTAATAATTGGATTACTATTTCCAAAAAAAGAAGCAATTGCAGCTGTTGTTGGTTACACAGTTCTTGGCAGTCTGGGTGTTCCATTATTTGTGAAGTTTGGCTCAGGCCTATCATACCTTACAGGTATTTCAGGTGGTTATTACTTTGGTTTTATTCTTTCCGTTTACCTAATGACAACCCTACGTCAAAAAATCACAAACCAAAATTTAAAAAGCCAAATTTTTATTGCCCTTATCGGTACTGCTGCAGTGTTCGTGGTTGCTATTCCATGGTTAGCATTAATGATTGGTTTTTCTAAGTCCATTCAGGTTGGTTTACTACCATTTATTCTACCCGGTATATTAAAGGCCAGCTTTGTTGCCGGAGTAGTAGCTTTGTATAATCGTTCACGCGGCGTGTGATAAAAAAATCTATAACCCTAAAGGGTCATGCCACCAGTATTGTTTTAGAAGAAGCCTTTTGGCTATTTTTAAAAAATTGGGCCGATTTAGAAAAGATTTCCTTGCCAGCGTTGGTTGTTTTCCTTGAATCATCCGCTGTCAATGATTATGAAAATAAAAAAAAACCAAACCTTGCTAGTATTATACGGGTTGCATGCCTAAAAAAAGCCATAACAACAAGTGATAATAAACTTAGGCAATCGTTTACATAAAACAAAAGTAAAAATACAAGAAAAAAAAGCTAGCAAATAGAATTTATCGCCTAAAAGCTTTACACTTAAAGTTTTTTGTTTAGGGCAAGTATTGTTTAAAAATCCTAAAACTTAAGGCCATAACGAAATTGGCAGCGTTTTCTTGATTCCAACATAATATTTACTGACAAAACATGTCTGCCATAGGCATCGTAGTCAAAACTTATAGATTCTTCAAATTTATGCACAAATTCATAGACCGTTTTTTGTGGCATTGTATGACGCAAAAATATTCTATCGTTTTGACGAAACCACTGCCAACCCCTGGCTAAAACAAGGTTTAAGGAAATTTTATCATCATTTATTGATAAAAAATCATCACGGAAACGTAATATATTTGCATTTTCATCTTGATAATATTCTCTTTCATGCAGCAAAGAATTTTGTTTGGCGAAGAAACTTTTTTGTTCTTTTTGATAATTTTCAGATGATTTCGCATAAAAGAAATTATCCTCCGCTTTAAACTCAAAACCCGTTTCTAGCACGTTAAGTTTCATACCAGGCTGCGATTGTAGATAAATATCTTCCAATGCATTCTTGCCACGTAAATGTAAAAAAGCACTTGGCTTATTATTATCAGATATAATGTTACTTTTTTGATGAACATAAAGGTAGGCATGTTTTAAATGAAAACATTTGAAATCTAAATAATTTTTTTTGTTATTTGCATTTTTCACATATGCATGGCTATCAGTCACGCTTTCAATAATGGCAGGATCACGAAATATTTGTAATAAAATACATGTAGGTGAATGTAAATTTGCGACATAATCAACAAATGATCTTTCTGGCAAACAAAAGAAATTCACCGTATCTTGTAATTCATTCATAAAATCAAGAAAATACTGCAACGATCCTGCATAATATCTTTTCAAAACATGCTGTACCCCCATAACGTAATAAAAAATAGGAATAAGCATTATGGGGGATAGTGTAGGGTCATTTTTAAAAAACCTATGCTTGATATCATCTAGGTTTTGAATATAAAGCTTCATCCAACTTTCTAGTTTGCTTTTAGCATTCGGAAGCACGCAGCTTGCTATAATTAAAGCAACCATCATAAGGTTACGCGTGAAATAATCCGATGTTTTACTTAAGCGTTTTTTTAGAAAGTCATAATGAAAAACCAGAAATTTTTCATAAGCCAAATTAAATGATTCATCTGCTTTGAAAGTTATTTTTTCATAGTTTACAATCCAGTTTATCAACCTAATTGAGGCAATTTGTGGATGCCACATGGGATTTTTTTCAAAATTCTTACGATTTTGTTTTTGTGCATCTATCCACATGTTAATGCATTGCCTAGCAAATTTTTTATTTTCAAACTTATCATAGGTGTTTAATAGGTTTAAAAAATCAAAAGTGTTAATTAATACAGATGCTTCGCTAATAGCTTGTTGGCTGAGATGTTGAAAAAATTCAGAGCGTGAATAAACTTCATTTTCAAGATAGATACTTTGTTGATGAGCATCCGCAAAGAATGTTTGAGGCCTATAAAAAAAGCGGGATTCCAAAAAATTTGTTGTAATGATCCTAGACCCATTCTTTTTTGAATGATTCCAAAGGTCTTTTTTTGCTGGTGATGCAAAAAACAAGTGCTTCGCCTAAAATGATTTTATTACATACTATCAGAAGAATAGTTTACAAAAAGATAAAATCACATATTTGATATATTAATTAAGTGTTTTGTGTAATCTGTTTGGGGTTGATTAAAAATGTTGCTGCATGATCCCTGTTCAACAATATTGCCATTTTTCATTACAATAACCCGGTGAGACATAGCTTTAACGGCTGCAAGATCATGGCTTATAAAAATATAGGAAATGTTATATTTCTGCTGAAGATCCTGTAATAAATTTAAGGTGTCAACTTGTACAGACCTATCAAGGGCAGAGGTTGGCTCATCAAGGATAAGCAAGTGTGGACGAAGAATCAGCGCCCGTGCAATGGCAACCCGTTGACGCTGCCCACCTGATAATTCGTGCGGATAACGATCTAAAAATTGATTATCTAACTTCACATCCGCCAAAGCGCTAATCGCACGGTACTTTTTTTCTTTATCTGATAAGGTTTTTTCATGAACCAATAAACCTTCTACGACAATATCATAGATGGTTAATCTTGGATTAAGGGACCCATAGGGGTCTTGAAAAACAATTTGAAATTTTTTTCGAATTGGCCTGAGGAGGGAACGCGATATGGGTAGTGAACGACCACAAAAAATAATGTCTCCTTCACTTTTGATGAGGCGTAAAAGGGCGTAGGCTAAGGAACTTTTACCAGAACCACTTTCACCAACAATACCTATTGTTTCCTTTTCAAACAAATCAAAATTTACATTATTTACAGCAACTTTAGAAATTACAGGGGATAATTTAAAAAGTTTCTTCTCATAGTAATTTACGCTTAAGCTATGAACTTCTAAAACTTTTTTTGCATCTTTGGCAACATTTGATAAAAGTGCTTTTGGCTGAGCTGTAAGCAATTCTTTTGTGTAAGGGTGCTTGGGATTTTTAAAAATTTTTGAAATATTTCCTGCTTCAACAATTTCGCCATAACGCATAACCTCTACTTCTTGACAAACGCGCTTAACAATTGGAAGATCATGGCTTATAAAAAGCATTGCCATATTTAAATCTTTTTGAAGGCGCTTAAGCAGATCTAAAATTGCCTGTTGCACACTTACGTCGAGGGCTGTTGTCGGTTCATCGGCAATTAGGAGCTGCGGCTCTGCAGCTAAGGCCATGGCAATCATAACGCGCTGGCGTTGCCCGCCAGATAGTTGGTGCGGAAAAGCTTTTAATCTTTCAATACCTTCAGAAAAATCAACAAGTTTTAAAAGCTCTATCACCCTTGCTCTGGTTTGTTTTTTTGTAAGGTTTAAGTGAATATCTATCGGTTCTGCTATTTGCTTATAAATATTGTGTAAAGGGTTTAAGGCAGTCATTGGTTCTTGAAATATCATTGCAATCTGCCTACCACGAACTTTTCTAAGCTCTGGTTCAGAAATTTTTAATAAATCTTGGCCATGAAAAAGTATTTCGCCCTTAGGATGATTTGCCATAGGGTATGGCAGTAATTTTAAAATAGATAGGGCTGTGACCGATTTGCCAGAACCACTTTCACCAATTAATGCTAAACTTTCCCCCTTATTAAGTTGAAAACTTACACCTTTTACAGCTTCTATATGTGGACGATCTTTTGGCGAAAAACGTACCCATAAATCTTGAACCTTAAGCATATTCAATATCGTTCATTCGTTGTGATTCATTATTTGATTCAACTGTATCTTTTCCTAACAAAGCATTGGCAAACATTTTTGGGTCAAACCACCTTAAATCGTCTTGACTTTCACCTAACCCCACAGCTAATAGCGGAACACCAAGATCACTAATAGGCAGCACTACCCCACCCTTGGCGCTTCCATCAAGTTTGGTAATTACGATTCCTGTTAAATGTAACATTTCATGAAAAACTTTCACCTGATCAACAGCGTTTTGGCCAGTTGTAGCATCTACCACAAGAATAACCTGTTGGGGCGCATTTACATTGTTTTTTTTCAAAACCCGCTGAATTTTTTTAAGCTCTTCCATCAAATGGTTTTTATTTTGTAAGCGCCCAGCCGTATCAACAAATAAAATATCTGAACCATTATCTACACAAGATTCATAGGCTTTATAGGCCAATGCTGCAGCATCGCCATTTGGCGATGTCGAAAAAAAAGGGATTCCTAAACGATCCGACCAAACGTTTAATTGTTCTACGGCAGCTGCACGAAATGTATCACCCGCAGCCATTGCAGGCTTATGGTGTTGGCTTTTTGCCAAATGTGCAAGTTTGGCAATTGTTGTTGTTTTGCCTACGCCATTCACACCAACCACAAGACAAACCTGCGGCTTATCTTGTGTACTGAAAAAATCACCTTTATAAAGCTTATCCTCTAACTGGTTAGCTATATAATCTGCAAGCCAATCTTTTATCATACTGTCGGAAATTTCCTCCTTAGCAAACTTATGGGCTTTTAATGCATCGCGAATTTTTCCTGCATAAGTGACACCAACATCTGCTGATATTAATAATTCTTCAAAGGCATCTAAGGTATTATCATCAAGGCGTTTTTTTACAAAAACATCTGTAATGCCATCACTTACGCGTTGTGATGATTTTTGCAATCCGCTTTTAAAGCGTTGCCATATGCTCATTTAAACTGCCCTTCCTAATAATTCGCCCTGCATGGTTTTGCCATCGTGGCGCAACATTTTAATATCAACAAGGTCTCCTGGGGTACTTTTTCCTTCCCAAACCACATGGGTAAAATGATTGGTTTTTCCAAAAGACCTTCCATCAATAGTTTGTTCAACCAATACCTGTTGCTTGGCGCCAACCAGGGTGTTAAAAAACTGCTTTTGCGCATTTTCTGCATAGTCTCGTAAGATCTTAGCACGCTGCTTGATAACATCGCCTTGAACCTGTGGCATGCGCGCTGCTGGCGTTCCCGGCCGTTTAGAATAGGGAAAAACATGTAAATAGGTAATATCACATTGGTCTAGGGTATCTAAGGTGTTTTTAAACATAGTTTCTGTTTCCGTTGGAAAACCAGCAATAATATCTGCCCCTAAAACAACATCGGGCCGCATTATCTTTGCCTGCTGACAAAACCGAATAGCATCTGCCTTTAAATGGCGCCGTTTCATGCGCTTTAAAACCATATCATCACCAGCTTGTAAGCTTAAGTGCAAATGAGGCATTAAACGTGGTTCATGTGCAATAAGGTGCCATAAATCCCTATCCATTTCTACCGAATCAAGGGAGGATAAGCGCAAACGTTTTAAGCTTGGTACCAGGGCTAAAACCCTTCGGCACATTTGCCCAAAAGTTGGTTTACCCGGCAAATCTTCACCATAAGCTGTAATATCTACTCCAGTAAATACCACCTCTTTGTAACCCTTAGACACCAGCAAATCTACCTGCTTAACAATTTCCCCCATGGCAACACTGCGTGAATTGCCACGGCCAAAAGGAATAGTACAAAAAGTACACCTATGGTTACAACCATTCTGCACTTGCACAAAAGCCCTGGCCATACCTTCAAAACCACTCACCAAGTGGCTGGCTGTTTCTTCCACCTGCATGATATCACTCACCACAACAGTTTCATGACTACCTTTAAGGTTTTCATAGGTTTGCTGTAAAAGTTTTTCTTGGTTGCCAATAACATGGCTCACTTCAGGCATATCTGCATATTGTTTGGGGTTAATTTGTGCACCGCAACCCGTAACAACAATTTTTTGTTTTGGGTTTTGCCTATGTAGCTGGCGAATTTTTTGCCGCGCTTGGCGTTCTGCCTCTGCGGTCACAGCGCAGGTATTAATAAAAACATGGTCTTCAAGGCCACATTTTGCTGCCAAATTTGCAATAACCTGAGATTCATAAGTATTTAAACGACAACCAAAATTAACAACTTTTTCCGTCACGTGTACAAAATAAGACAATAAATAAGATACTTGAGTATAACTATTAGCTAGGTTTTTCGCAATTTTTTTACTTTGAAATGTACCTGAAGTATAAACAAATAATTACAGAACGAAATTATAACAATAAGCATTAGGGTTTCATTGAAAAAACTAAGACTACGCTTCACAAAAAAATTCAAACGTTTTTTTACCAACTTAAAATTAGAATTTTTTACCATTTATTAAAGATGTTTCTTTAAAGTTTATTTAAAATGTCATAAAAATAAAAATATATGAAAACCTTATTCATTTTATCTTTATTAGCAAATTTTCACTTTCTAAATGCTGCAGAAGCAGATCCAGCTGTACCAGAAGAAACAGGGTCATTTGATCTTGGTAGTATTCTTGTAAACCCCTATGCAGAAGATTCAAAGCCAATGTCTGTGGCAAGGATCCTAACAAGTGGCTTAAGTGATGGTTCGAGAAAAGATAGTAGCCTTGTAAAATTAATACAATTTAACCTTGTCAAACTTTTCCAAAAAAACCGATTAACAGATCAATACATTGCAAGACTTGTTAAACTAGTTTCTTTTAAGCAGATTAATCCAGAATCTAAAAAAAAATATGATGAATACAAAACAATATATGAACAAGCCAGAGACACTTATCTTAAGGAGCAAAATACAACACCTACTGAAAGTGAGCAAAGCTTGCAAAATTCAAATTCTAGTTACTTTGATAATGCTGCAGAACAAGCCACAGCTCTAAGGGGAACACTTTCCATGTCAGAGAACAGTCAAGGTAATTCTGAGAGTAAAATTGCAATGGAAAAGGCACGAAGACAAATGAAAAAATATGCAACTTTATCTTCTGTAACATTATTAGAATTATATAAAGATATAACAAAATACATTTTTAATGATAGATATTATTATCAAGATATTGGGTCAATAAAAGATGATTATGAATTTAAAGATCTAAAACTTATTGTGTCAGACGGTAAATAAAAAGCAACAAAAATTCAGCATCTAAACATGAATTGCCCTATTCATTAAACCAAGGGCAGCTTCTTTCACTGCTTCACTAAAGGTTGGGTGTGCGTGGCATGTTTCGACAATATCATGGGCGGTTCCACGGTGTTGCATTACCTGGGCAATTTCACTAATCATATTTCCTGCCTGGCTTGCACAAATATGACCACCTAAAATTTGTAACGTGTCATTAGCTGCAAGTAACTTAACAAACCCTTGCGTTTCATAAACCGCCTTTGCACGGCTATTAGCTAATAAGGGAAATTTAAAAGCTTTATAATCTATGCCTTGGTCTTTTAGCTGGTTTTCAGTAAAACCAACGGATGCAATTTCTGGCTGAGTGTATACAATAGCTGGAATCACATGATAATTGACCTCTGCATTATCAAGGCCTACAAGTTTTTCCATGAGCACAACACCTTCTTCTTCTGCTTTATGGGCAAGCATTGGACCATTGATAAGATCACCTATAGCATATATGCCTGGGACTGAAGTTTGAAAGTTATTATCAACCGCAACAAAGCCATGATCATCAAGGGTAATGTTTAAAGTGGAATTTTTAATGATCTGTGTATTAGGAACACGGCCAATAGAAATTAATACCTTTTCAGCTTCAAGGGTTTTATTTTCACCATTATGAAGCAATTTTAATGTGCAATTATCGGCAACCTCTACGGCTTGTACCCGGGTCGCCAAAAGAAATTCAATACCTTCTTTTTTGCAGTTCTCTAACAGTGCTTTGGCAAGGTCCTTATCAAGGCTTGGTGTGATCATGGGCCCATCTTCAACAACTGTAACCTTTGTTCCAAAACGTGACCAAACGGACCCTAATTCAAGGCCAATATAACCACCACCTATAATTGCCAAGGTTTTTGGCGGCACATTCATATCGAGTCCACCAGTAGAACTTAAAATCTTATCTTCATCGATGGTAACCCCGGGTAAAGAACGTACTAAGGAACCCGTAGCTAAAACAATAATATCAGCTTCATATGATTTTTCGTTCACCACGACTGTGGTGGCAGATTCAAGGGATGCTTCACCTTGAATATAGGTAATTTTATTTTTCTTAAAAAGAAACTGAATGCCCGCACCTAGTTCTTTCAGAACACTTTTTTTGTTTGCTTGAATTTTTTCAAAGTCAGCAGTACATGATGTGTTTAAGCCAAGGTTTGCATGTTCATGGTGCGTTTTATAAAATTCGTGTGAAACGTGGAGCAAATTTTTTGAAGGAATACACCCACAATTGAGGCAAGTACCACCAAGGTGTTCTGATTTATCAATAACAGTTACTGAAAATCCTAACTGCGCCGCCCTAATTGCACATACATACCCACCAGGACCACCGCCAATAATAATAACTTTCTTTGACATATTTTAATTAAAAAAAACTTACACTTTAACGATGCCGGAAAAGGGCAGATAATGCAATTGCACTTGCGCTTGCAACATTTAACGTTTGCATAAATTCGGATGTTTGAAATTTCAATAAAACATCACAATGATCTGTTGTTAAGCGGCGCATCCCCTTGCCTTCTGCACCTAAAATAAAAATACTTTTTTTGGCAAATTTTTCCTGGTGAAAAAACTGCGATGCATGTTCCGATAAACCATATACCCAAAAGCCATGTTCCTTCAATAGCTCAAAGGTTTTTACTAAGTTTGTAATTTCCAATCGTGGCACAAACTCCAAAGCACCCGATGCTGTTTTGGCAACGACAGCGTTTTCCTTAGGGGCATTACGATCCGTAACAATAACACCATCTACACCAAAAACAGCAGCGTTTCGCCAGATAGCACCCATATTGTGGGGATCCGTTACTTGATCTAGAGCTAATAGATGACAGGTTTGTTTCTCAAAAAAGGATTCTATCGGCACAGGATTTAATGGAGATACCTGAACAGCAATACCTTGGTGGGGAACGTCTTTACCGACTAGCTTATCAAATACTTTAATAGGTACTTTTTCGTTAAGAACCTTTCGACCATTAAGCTGAGGGCAATCCTTAAGGAATATAACTTTTATAATATCCCGGTTTGGGTTTTTTAAGGCTTGTTCACAAGCATGCTGGCCGTACATCCAATAGGTCATGCAGCTTTCTCTCCTAGAATAATTGCCTGAATAGGCTTGTAACTTTTGCGATGGTGTGGGCTAACGCCATATTTATGCAACGCTAATTGGTGCTTGGCTGTTCCATAGCCCATATTAGTTTGCCAATGATAAGCAGGATAATCTATGGAAAGTTTTTCCATATGCTGGTCACGGGAGACTTTGGCAATAATAGATGCAGCTGCAATAGATATACTTTTTTGATCACCCTTTTTAATTACCTGAGAGATAATATTTTTTGGTTTATGGGTACCATCTATTATGAGATAAGGTTTACAACTACTGAAGTGTTCGTAAATTTTTGTAAAGGCTAACTTTAGGGCTTCAAGCACATTCAACCGGTCAATAGTATCTACGTCTATAAAAACAGTTTTATAAACAAGGCCTTGATTTTGAAACTGATGGAGCTTATCAAAAGCAAATTGGCGTTTTTTTAAGCTTAGTTTTTTTGAATCTTGAATAAAATCCCATTTTTCAGTGTGCCAAATTTTTTCTGGAATATGAACACCTGTAGCAACCAAAGGACCAGCCCAAGGGCCATAACCCACTTCATCTATCCCGACAACAAAAGGTGCATTTGTAGCCTGTTCATAGGAAAAATCAGGCATTTTATTTTTTTTCTTCCTTTTCGGCAGCTGCAGCAGCTGCTAAGGATTCTACAATCTTTTTTTCTTTTTTGCGCTGCTTTTCAATATTAGACCAAGCAAGCCTTGCATAACGCATTCCCGGCAAATTAGCTAAGGAATATTCCGTTTTTTTGTCTTCATCTTTGCTGTTTGATTCAGCTGCATCAGATTTTGTTAAACTACGTGCAACCGACATCCATACAGGACTAAACAATAAGGAAAGAGCCGTTAGGGAAAGAATAAGTTTTTCTCCAAAATCTGTGATAATTCCAGATGCATAGCCAACTGATGCTAATAAGAAACCAAATTCACCTATTTGCGCCAAAACAACACCCACCAAAAATGCCTGAGACCATGGAACTTTTAAAAAACGCAACACACTTATATTAATCGTCGTTTTTCCAACGGTTATCAGAAGTAGCAGTAGAACAAATATTCCCATATTAGAATAAATAAAACCGAGATCCATTAAAATTCCTACGGAAAAGAAAAAGACCATTATTAGTGTACTTTGTATCGGCTTTACTGTATCGAGAACTTGGTTTCGTTCATGGGTGTTACCAATTGTGAGCCCAGCTAAGAACGCGCCATATGCTGCTGACAAGCCTATATAACCTGATAATGCGGATGCCGCAAAACACAAAGTTAAGCTAATAATCGGCATTAATTCTTTTTGGTTAGAGACATCAGCTAAAAAAGGGATTTTTACACGTTGCCGACGACCTAGATAAATTATTAATCCTGCAATAATACCAAAAGCTAAAAGCAACTTTGAACCTAAGCCAACATAAGACATTTCCGCATTGTTAAAATTTCTTAGAATTAAAATCATTGGTACAATGGCAAAATCTTGCGCAATTAAAATGCCGATGCTTAATTGGCCAATATCGCTATTTAGTTCGTTGATACTTTCCAACATTTTCACAGCAACAGCTGTTGATGAAACAGAAATAATAAATCCCATCATAATGGCAAGCCCAGTGCTCCAGCCCAAGTAAAAGCTAACAAGCCATGTGGTCACAACGCAAATAATTATTTGAAATAATGTCGCAAGGGATGTAACCACCCATACGCGTTTAAACGTACGCAGATTTAATTCGATACCAATAACGAATAAAAGTAGCAACACACCCATTTCAGCTAAAACTTCCACGGGTTCGCGCGATTCAATAAATTGTAAGCCTGAAGGTCCAAGTAACACGCCTGCAAAAATATACCCCAAAATCGGTGGCTGTTTTAGCCTTGTCATAGCGAGCCCAAAGACAAGGGCCATAAGAACAACTAGGGCAATATTTGTTAGGCTATCTGCATGCATTAACCTTTAACTTATCCTCCACGCCGTAAAAAAGCAGGAATATCTAGGAGATCATCTTTTGCTTTCTCCGAGCTTTCCGTTTTTTTTGTATTTTCAGGCAATGTTGCGCGTATTTCGGATTGACTTGCAAACTGTTCGTTCAGGTTACTTTTGTTTTCATCAAAGCCATCACTTTTCCTTGAACCCGTTAAACGCTCAAAAAGGCTTAAGCGTTTCTTATGATCATGTTGAGTTTGGTTCACGTTATGTGCACGTATATCTTGCGACTGATTATTGGGATGATAACTTGGATTGTTTTCCTGGGGAAATTTTTGATGATTAACATCATCTTGAAAAACATCATCATAATTTGTTTCTGTTTCTTCTTGTTCAGATGAAACAGAGTTCTTAGCTGATAATGAGTCAAAGTCTCCCATGCTTGATGGAAAGTTTTGGCCATTAGGACTGTCGTGAAAATTTATTGCTGGCTCTGGATCAAAATTATTAAGATATGGCATCACATCTGGAACGGCACGCTGTTTTTTATGGGATGTATCAACTTTCATATTTGGGCCAATTCCTGTTGCAACAACAGATACACGAATACGGCCGCTAAGTCTCTCGTCAAAGGTTGATCCAAAAATAATATTTGCTTCGGAATCTACATCTTCCCGTATCCGATTAGCGGCCTCATCAACTTCGTACAGGGTCATATCTGGGCCACCTGTAATGTTTATAAGCACACCTTGCGCTCCACGCATGGAAACATCGTCCAACAACGGATTTGAAATGGCTGCTTCTGCTGCGTCAATCGCCCGACGATCGCCTTCAGCTTCGCCAGTTCCCATCATGGCCTTACCCATTTCTGCCATTACGGTACGAATATCGGCAAAGTCTAAATTAATTAAGCCAGGCATAATCATTAAATCGGTAACACCACGCACACCAGAATACAAAACATCATCGGCCATTTTAAAGGCATCGGCAAAGGTTGTACGCTCATTGGCTAAACGAAACAAATTTTGATTAGGAATAATGATAAGTGTATCAACATATTGCTGTAATTCTTCAGAAGCTAATTCTGCCGTTCGCATACGATGTGAACCTTCAAAATTAAAGGGTTTTGTAACCACACCTACTGTTAGAATGCCCATTTCCCTTGCTGCACGGGCTATTACTGGTGCTGCCCCACTACCGGTGCCACCCCCCATACCTGCCGTAACGAAAAGCATGTTGCTTCCACGAATAATATTTAAAACTTCTTCTATAGATTCTTCAGCTGATGCGCGGCCAATATCTGGTTTAGAACCTGCACCTAACCCTTGAGTAACTTCAAGGCCCAATTGAATGCGGTGTTCTTTTGGAACTAAGGATTGCGTTAGGGCTTGTGCATCTGTGTTAGCCACAAGAAATTCAACACCCTCGAGCTTTGCACGAATCATGTTGTTTACGGCATTTCCACCTGCACCACCAACGCCTATTACACTAATACGTGGCCTTAAGTCAGTATCGAAATTTATGGAAGAAGATTCAATGGTCATTTTATTAAATTTAATTACAGAGACTTATACTTATGATAGCCTTTAAAATTTAAATATCCAAGAAATTTAGTTGGATAATATACTAAAACTTAAATGAAAAATCTCTGATAAAATAATACTAACCCCAAAAACCAATGTTATAACAACACCAAACTTTGATAAGGTCAAGGCTTTCTTTTTGGCAGAGTATATTTTTAACCAAATTGCTGCGGGTATAAGAATTGCCAAACAACTTAATAACATCCCTGCAAAAGCTAAAATATGATGGAACAAGTTTTCAATATACACGACAGATAATGCCGGAATTAAAAACGTTAAAACAATTGCTAAAAAGCTTTGCATTTTCGGTTTTATAGGGGAATGAACTAATTTTTCACGGTAAAAATCGATCATACCAATGGCAACACCCGTAAATGAGGTTATTATTGCTAAAAGTGTAAACACCCAGCTTAATAAGCTCATCCATGAAATGTTTAACGTTTGAGATAAAGTGTGAATAAATAAGCTGATATCGCCTTTACCGCTTATAAAAACCTTGTATATGCCAGGAGACGAACTATGCAAAGCGGTAAGACCACCGACTATCCATAATAAATAGACTATTAAGGGCACTAGTGTACCTAAAAATATGGCGCGATTAATTGTTTTTCTTTCACGCCCACAGTAGTTAATAATTGTTGGTAAACTCCCATGAAAACCAAAGGAAGTAAAAAACAGTGGAATAGCAACAAACCAGTTGATCGCAGAACCACCTGTGTAGCTTACCAAGGTCCTATCTATTGTGAAGTTGGAAAGTAATGAACCCAGCAAACAAAGGAATACAAGCAACATAATCGCAAATAAAACACGGTTAATATTATCAAGAACGCGCATACTAATACTAAGTGTAAGCAGCATAAAAGAATAAAACCCTAGGCCGATGGTAACATTTGCGAGCTTTATAGATGTATATTTATCAAGCAATAATTTCATAAAATCTTGTGCACCCGATGCGTAAGCAACAAGCAAGGCATTAAGCATAGCCAAAATTATGAAGGTAGAAAATTTTTCAAAAAATGGGGAAAGATAATTTTTAGAAAGACTGGAAATGGAATCAGCTGAATTTGTTATTAAATTTATATCGACCATTACCCTTGCGGCAAAATTCATAACAATGCACATTATAATAAGCAGTGCTGTTCCCCACAACAAGCCAATGGTTGCTGTAATAACCGGTAAAGTTATCATAGCAGCACCAATAGATGTACCTGCAATAAGTATTGCAGCCCCATTAGCATTTTCTAAACGCCGCTTACCAGTTTTTGCAAATTTTTGGATTGGTTCCATACCTATGCTAATGCTATTTTCATAAGATTGAGGCAAAATGTGGTACTATATATTCCTTTTTTAAACTGTAGGTCATTTCTAAAAAATATTCTACTAATATGAAAAGAACTAAAATTGAACCAATATAAAACTGTTGTACTACATATGAAACTATATAGGTGCAACAGTTAATTAAGCTTATAATGTTAACTAGTAACCTTCACGTTCAATACGCTTGCGTGAAACTTTTCGGATACGACGTGAAGCTTCAGATTTTAGCCTAACACGTTTTTCTGAAGGCTTTTCAAAATGACGGCGCATTTTTATTTCACGGTAAACACCCTCACGCTGCATGCGTTTTTTCAAAATTCTAAGGGCTTGTTCGATATTATTATCGCGTACTAAAACTTCCATTAAGTCGATATTTGCATTTAATATTAGGAATATAAACACTTGAGCAAAGAAAATCAAGAAATTCTTGTTGTTTTTTTTTCGAAATCTATTATTTTTTTAAGTTGTTGCTTTATAGCCATACCAATAAACTGCAATAAACAAAAATAACCATACAACATCCACAAAATGCCAATACCAAGCAGCTGCTTCCAAGCCTAAATGACGCGTTTTAGTAAACTGCCCCAAATAGTTGCGCCACAAGCATACTGCTAAAAATATTGTACCAATCAGAACATGCACCCCATGAAAACCGGTTGCGAGGTAAAAATTAGAAGAATATACACCATCACGAATGGCAAACTCTGCATGGCTATATTCAATTGCTTGAATAATGGAAAAAATTCCACCTAATAAAACCGTTATAAGTAGCCCCTTTGTGACATCACTAAATTTTCCCCGCACAATTTCATAATGGGCCCAGGTAACGGTCGTTCCTGAAAGCAAGAGTATTAAAGTGTTCAAGTAAGGAAGCTCCATGGGATCAAGGGTTACAATACCCGCAGGCGGCCAGGAAAAATCCATAGCACCTTTTATATTAAAAGCACTATAAAAATAGCTCCAGAAAAATGCCACGAAAAACATAACCTCTGAAGCAATAAAAAAAACCATCCCCATTTTTAAGCCATTCTGCACCACAGGGGTATAATCATGCTTGTTACGAGATTCATAAACGATGTCACGCCACCAACCATATGCCGTATAAAGAAGAAACAAAACACCAACAATAAAGGCTATTTTATCAATACCATGCATTGCTAGCACACCGCCAACACACATTACAAGCACAGCCATGGAAGCTAACAGTGGCCATGGGCTCATGGGAACAAGATGATATGGATGTTTTTTCATAGGCGCTGCTCAATACTAACTTAACAAAAGATCTTACTGTGTTTCCCTTAATTTTTGTTTAACTTTATTAAGCGTTAAAATTTCTGGCAAAACTGTATGCTCCCCATTAGGCTTGATGAGCACATAGGTAGGCACACTATTACGCCCATAGAACTCTAATGCTTTTGTAATCTCTTGATCATGGGTTGTCCAATCTGCCCGTAAACCAACAACATTATTATCAGCCAAAAGGTTTGCAAAAGCCTTTGTATTTAACACAAGTTTCTTGTTTGCTTGGCAGGTTATACACCAAGTCGCTGTAAAATCAATAAATACTGCCTTACCATTTGCTAATGCATCCTCAACATTATTCTTACTATATACTTGCCAAAATTCTACATTATCATACTTTTCAAACGCTTTTACTTCCGTTTGATTATTTAAAATCGCATAACGAGAAATTATGGCAGAAAACAATAGTATCAAAAGAGATAACACAAGTAAGGTTATACGAATCCTTTTTTTCTGCTGGAATTGCATAATACCCAAAAGCCAAAGGGCTATACTTACAACCAGCGCAGAAAAAATAATGCACATGAACCCGATCTCATTCAGCTGATTGTACAAAATGCTTAAAAGCCAAATTGTACTACCAAGCATTGCAAAACCCATACTTTGTTTAAAATAAACCATCCACTGCCCTTGCTTTGGCAAGATAACTATGGATCTTGGAAAAAAACAGAACATTAAATATGGCAGGCTTACCCCTATACCAACACCTGTAAAAATCAGCATAGTTGCAAAAACACTTTGGCTCAGGGCAAAACCTAAAGCTGCACCCATAAATGGCGCTGAACATGGTGAAGCCACAAGGGTAGTTATCGCACCATGCACAAAACTTGAAAGGCGATAATCTTTAGCTTTATAGCCAGAAGCATGAGCTGCCATCCGAAAGGTTGGAATTTCAAAGAGCCCAAAAAGATTTAAGCTAAGGGCTACAAACAATATTAACAGAAAACTTATAAAACCAGGATGTTGTAACTGGAACCCCCACCCCACATGCATACCTGCATTTTTTAATAATAAAATAATAATCACAAGCAACCAAAAAAATGAAACCACACCTAAGAAAAAAAACACACCACTTTGCCTTAGGGTTTTTCTTCGCTTGATTTTCGTAAGGTTTAAAACTTTTAAGGATAATACTGGCAGCACACAAGGCATAAGATTTAAAAGCACGCCCCCAAGAATTGCGAAACAAAACATAAAAAACAAATCAACATACCAAGTAGGTTTTTCTTCAACATTTTCAAACGAATTGTTCAGTGTTTTTTCGTCAGGCATGTATTCCAAAAATTGCTTTGCACTTAGCACTTGAGCTTTCAGGTTTTTGAAAATAGGAAAACACGTATCGTTACCACACATGGTGGCTTCAAAAGTAGTTTCAATAGATTCCACACTTTTGTTTTCTAAATTATCAAAACATATGAAAAAATATACGGCACCACGATATATTGCTAATTTTTCCTGATCTACATGCTTTATTGTGGCAATTGGATAAGTAACCAAAGATTTTTTTATATTTTTTAGCAATATTTTTGTTGCAGCAATTGGGTCATCATTCGAATAAATATGATAACCTTCAGGTATTGTAACTTTTACCATGGCAAAAACTTTTTGATCGGTCTTTGCACCACCAGAAATATTTAAAATATCTTTTAAACGCAAGGTTTGCTGACTTTTAGTATTTATAAATTCTGAATTGCTTGCAGGATTTAGGATATATAAATCTGCCCTAAATGCTGAATCTGCAGCAGGCAGAACATGCCCCGTGAGGAACATAAAAATATATGTAAAATGTAAAATAAATTTTATCATGAATTTATTTTACCACTGCTTATCCTTGCTAGCCAGCTTTTTGCAAAAGCACATACGCCATAGCATAGGGAGGCTCGTCACTTAAGCTTAAAAAAAATTGATAATTTCCACCGGAAATACTTTCAGCCCTTGCCTTTGCAGGCCCATAAAGACAAACCCTAGGTGGACAATCAATATCACGTTTAATTTCTATATCTTGCCAACTTGCCCCAAAACTTCCACCTAAGGCCTTTACCACCGCTTCTTTGGCTGCAAAAATTTTTGCATACCCCAAAATAACAGCATTACCTTTGCGTTTTTGCATACGCGACACTTCATGACTCGTAAAGACTTTTGATAAAAAGCGGATAGGATATTTATTTATGAGTTTTTCAATGCGGCGACAATCACAAATATCACAACCAACACCAACTATCATAATCGCTTGGCACTTTTAATATTTTCATTAATGTTAAGGGATGCAAGAAAACTTTCAATATGGCTATTATCCTGTACAAAAATTCTTAAATCCACTTCCCAGGTGCTGGGTTCTCGTTTTAAAAACTTAATATCGTCTAGTTCAATACCAGAACCATGCATCGTAGAAATAATAAAACCTAAAATCTTTTCATGACCAGAAAACAAACAACGAACTTTTGCATGATATTTATCCTGAAAGTTAGCATTCCAACCTACATTTATAAGCTCTGGGTTATGAATTTTATTAATGTTAGGGCAAGATTCAAAGCGATGAATCTGGAACTCGCCATCCTTAAGAATAGCTACAACGGAATCACCTGGAACAGGATAACAACACTTTGCAAAAGTTATTATATGCTCTTGTTTTGCCCCTACAATTGGTGAAGTTTTTTTTCCATCATTAAGTGTGTTATTAACAGATTTAGCAACCAATTTTTGTTTACCATTACTATGATACAAGGCAATTACTTGACTGGCATTACAGTTTCCAGCACCAATTTCGTGATATAAATCATCAAGGGTTTTATAAACCTTTGAATCAAGCATATTTTGCAACTTTTCTTCAACAAAGCCATCGGGTTCAAAAGCTGTTTTCAATAAAGATTTTCCAAGTTTTATGGCGCGTATTGTTTTTTGCTGGCGCAAATGGCGCCTTATATCAGCCTTTGCTTTTGCCGAGACCACAAAGGTAAGCCATGACGATAAGGGTTCAACGGATTTATCAGTTATAATTTCAACGACATCACCATTAACAATTTTAGTCCAAAGAGGGACCGTTTTTCCATTTATTTTAACCTGGTGTGTTGCTTCCCCAATGTTTGAATGTAAATGAAAAGCAAAGTCTAAAGCGGTTGCTTTTTTGGGCAATTTTATGATCTTACCCTTTGGGGTAAAGCAAAACACCTGATCCGGGAACATAGCTAATTTTGTATGCTCTAAAAATTCCGCAGGAGATTCAGCATGTTCAACAACCGACAAAAGCCCCTGCAACCACTGGTATTGCTGATCTTCTTTCTTATCAATTTTTGCTTTTTGCTTGTACTGCCAGTGTGCGGCAACCCCAAAATTAGCAAAATGGTTCATTTTTTTTGTGCGAATCTGCACCTCTATGCGATAGTTATATGGACCAATTAGGGTTGTGTGCAAGGATTGGTAGCCATTTTTTTTTGGAGAGCTTATATAATCTTTAAATTGCCCAGGAACAACCACATAGGCATTATGGATTGCCCCAAGGGCACGATAACAATCGGTTCTATCTTCAACAATTATACGAAACGCCATAACATCAGCAAGTTGTTCAAAACTTACCTCTTTCTCCTGCATTTTTTTCCATATGGAATAGGGGGTTTTTTCGCGGCCTAATATGTACGCACTAATACCATTTTCATTTAAGGTTTTACTTAAATCATCATTAATTTTTTCAAAGGTTTGTTGGTTAAAAGGCAAATTATCAATGAGAATTTTTAATTCATTATAACCATTTGGATAAAGGTGCTGAAAAGCAAGATTTTCCAACTCATTTTGCAGTGGCGTTACACCCATTCGCGCAGCTAATGGTGCATAAATTTCCATGGTTTCTTTGGCAATGCGTTCACGTTTTATGTCCGATTGCAAAAATTGCAACGTCCGCATATTGTGCACACGATCAGCAAGTTTTACCAATAAAATACGAACATCTTTCGCCATTGCTAAAAACAATTTGCGGTAATTTTCAACCTGTGATTGTTCTTTGTTTGCGGAATCTATACTTGATAATTTTGTAACACCATCTACCAAAAACGCTATTTCTGGACCAAACATTTCGGTAATTTCTTCTAATGTGGTTGGTGTGTCTTCAATAACATCGTGCAATAGTGCCGTTATGATTGTTGTATGATCAAGGCGCATGTTAGCCAAGATGTTGGCAACTTCGAGTGGATGATTAAAATAAGGGTCTCCGGATGCGCGAAACTGCTGACCGTGGGCGCGCATGCTAAATACGTAAGCACGATTTAAAAGCTCTTCTTCTGCTTCCCCTGGATCATAGGAAAGAACTTTTTCAACCAGGGAATATTGACGAACAAAGCTTGATTTTGTGGATTGTTGAACAATTCTAGCGGTGTTCGATTTAAGCAACACAAAAAATTATCTATTCATCAGCAAAGTCTGATTTTTCAATTTCTGCTTCATCATCTTGGCTAAAGCTATCAGCATTATCTAAATCAAAAGAATCTATAATATCTTCTTCCAAATTCATTTCCACATCTTCTGTGATTACAGCTTTTTGCATAGATGTAATTATAGTTTCCGTTAGTGTGTCTAAGTTTAGTGTTTCTTCTGCAATTTCACGCAAAGCAATAACAGTATTTTTATCATTATTACGCTCTACCGTAAGCGCTGAACCTGCAGCAATATCACGGGCTCTTTTGGAAGCCAAAACAATTAATTCAAAACGACTACTATCTTTTACTTTACCAATACAATCTTGTGTTGTTACACGTGCCATAATAAATACATTATACTTTTTTTCTGAAAATACCACATTTTAAAGGCAAGTGAAACACTATTTACAACAAAGCTTAACAAAAAAAAACAATAAGCTCTGCAGAAACTGCATAAAACATATACCTTCAAACTCAATGAATTTATTCTATTTTCGAATTCTATAATTTTTGTGTATACTATTTTTTTTACAAATTTAAGCCAGATTTATGGAACCAAAAATCCCCATGACCGTTACTGGATACGAAAGATTATCGGCCGAGTTAACCCACCTTAAGAATTCTGAACGACCTTTGATAATTAAAGCAATTGCCGAAGCGCGTGAACATGGTGATTTGTCTGAAAATGCGGAATACCACTCTGCCCGCGAAAAGCAAGGGTTTATTGAATCGCGTATTAGAGATCTTGAAAATAAAGTTGGCCGGGCTGAAGTAATAGACCCCAAAACCTTGTCTGGAAAGGTTATAAAATTTGGGGCAACCGTTTCACTTCGTGATGAAGACACTGATGAACGCATTACGTATCAGATTGTTGGTAGTGATGAAGCTGATATAAAACTTGGTAAGCTCCCGGTAACAGCCCCTTTAGCACGAGCCTTAATTGGCAAAACTATTGGCGATGATGTAGAAGTTAATACACCAAAAGGCTCACGTGGGTATGCCGTTGAAAATGTAGAGTATATCTAGAATCTTAAACTATTATTGTATTGGCTAAAAAATTAAGTTAACGGGCATAAGCCGTTATAAAAATTGAGAATATAAAAAAATTATATTAAAATTTTTATAAAGTTTACTTAATTTTAATCTGTGCCCATTTGGATTTTTCTTATTCTTCTACTTCCCCAAGTACTTTCCCAAGCCTTTTGCGCTAGCGATACCCTTGAAGCTTATAGTTTAAGCAAAATAGAACGTAGCAAATCATTAAATGCGTTAGATAAATTTTCTGATGAGCCATGTTTGCAATCATTGTTAAGCCAATCGTTAAGCAACATATCCAATATTGCAGATGAACACTTTCAACAATCATCTGAATGGCTGGATTTAGAAAAACATAAAAAGTTTAAAACAAGATTTGGTTTACTAGCTTTAAACAAAGATATTGCAAATGCTATAAAAAAAGTCCCTAAAGAAATGCGCAATAAAGATTTTGCTGACACTTTTTTAGCCTTACAAAATTTGTTTATTCAACCGGAAAATCTGGCTGCTTTGCTTAACAGTCTATCGCTTTTTGCCAAAAGTCATCTTACTGTAGCCTTTACAAATTGTTGTTTGGATATCTTAAAAGCAAAAGATATTTACGTTTCAGAGGATGACAAACTGAAAACAATAGGTGTTGCTTCAGCATTACCCTTAACACAGCTTCAAAAGTTTACAAGTAATTTTGCTGAATTTTCCATGCTATACGGATTCCTTAAGGAAAAAAACCATCATAATCAGCTAACTCTTTTTCTTCTTTCTGAAATCACCCCCGATAATTATTCAGAATCGTTCAACGCCCTTTGTCATATTTATGTTAAAAGCGATATTCAGTTCCATGATATGAAAAAAATCCTTAAGGCATTAAACACAATAGAGCCGGAATATTATTTTTTATTCACCCAAAGGTTTAATTCAAAACTTAATCTTACCGCTATGCTACCTGAAAACCTTGCTAGCTCGCTTGAGGCTATATGCAATGTTCCACGGCAACACCACAGTGCACTCATAAAAAGTCTCTTACAAATTTTACAAAAAGTTAACTGCAGTTGTGATGAGTTAACACAATATATTGTTTCATTAGCCAAGGTCACTCCCCAAGAACATGAGTGTTTTATTGAATTGTGTTACTTTTTCTTAAACAAAAATCTTGACCTTACAAAGGTTTTAAAAGCTTTCATTCATGTAAATCCAAAACATTACAAAGCTTTTGCTAAAGCGTGTGATTTATTTTTGCAAAACATTGATGAAAACTATCATTCTGATGTCGTGATTCGCTTAGCTAGCGTAGAAAGTGCCCACCGACAAGAATACTTTGATATGTTAAGAATTATAGGTGCTTTTCGCTTTCCTAGGAATCAACTTCTTCAAGTGATTACGATTTTAGGAAAGGCAAATCCAGGACAATATAGTTTGTTAATTGAAAAATTAGACGAAGAAATGAAGATAAACCCAGCAAAGTATAAAGGCCCCAAACAAAAAGTGGAAACTTTAGAAAGCCTTATACATTTCATAGAAAAATCAAATTCAAAAGATACAACTACAGAAAACCCTCAGTTAAGTGATAATGAAACACCTGAAGCTGCAAACACTTAAAATTTATATATAAACCGCATTTGCATATAGTTTGTTTTAATCCGAACCTTTGAACTATCATTAAGTTGACTGTTGTATGTTTCAAACTGCTTTCCAAAATCCCTTGAAGCTTCAAATCCAACGCCATATTGCCCAATATAATATTCTGTACCGACACCAAGAACATGGCTTATAACAGACTTACGATAACGTTGTTTTTCTGCAACAAATTCTGGTGTAAGATTCGCAGCAGATTCCCCATCAAATGTTTTTATATAATATTGGGTACGATTCATCCCTGGCCTTAAATACAGCGAAATGGAATCGCTAAATTTATAGCCAATTCGAAGGCTTAGGTTAATAATACTTTTCTTTTGAAAACGGGTTTTATAATTCGGGAAGGTACTTTCTCGGGATGCTAACTTAGAAGAATTATCTAGCATAAAACCCGTTTCAGCACCTATGTAGAACTGATTATAATAAGTACCACCGCCAAAATGCGCGCCAAAAGCTGATCCACTGATTTTTTGAATAATCGTTGTATCATCTAAGGTTTTTGATTGATCATGATCATATATGGAAAGATCGTCTTTGCTTCTGGCATAACCAGCACTTATTGCCACGTATGGGTTCAGTTCCGTAGCATTTAACCCTAAAAAAAGGCTGAGAAAGCTAATTTTTTTTAATTGTTTCACCATATACTTAGGAGCCGTATTTAACTATTACAATAGTTACTATATTGCAAAATAATTTAAAAAATAGTTAAATTTTCATACCCAAAGCCGCCGTATATAAATCGAGAAGTTCTTGTTGTTCCATAAGATCTTCTTTTTTCATGCGGCGCATACGCATGACCTGCCGCATTATTTTGGTATCAAACCCTTGTGCCTTAGCTTCGCCCATAACTTCCTTTATCTGAAAGCCAAGCTCTGCTTTTTCATCTTCCAAACGTTCTATCTTTTCAATAAATTGTTTTAATTCTCCGGCACTTACACCTTGTACACTATCTGTCATGTTTTAAATTTCACTTGTTGCTTATTCCTAGAACACAATTTATCTTTAGTTAAGTAATAGAACAATAGTTTTTATGGAAATTTTTCAAGTTAATGCATTTACTGATGAACTTTTTAAGGGAAACCCTGCAGGTGTTGTTTTAGTAAAAGATTTTTTTGATTCCCTAACCATGCAAAATATAGCTGCTGAACTTAACTTTTCAGAAACGGCTTTCGTAAAGGAACTTTCTGCTAATCATTATCATATTCGTTGGTTTTCTCCCCTTGATGAAGCGCCAATATGTGGCCATGCAACCATTGCAAGCGCCCATATAATTATGGACAATTTAAATTCTGATAATACAAAATTTACTTTTGATAGTTTAGCTGGCCCTTTAATTTCATGGCGTGAGGGTGATCATATATGTTTAGACCTGCCAAGGTTTAACGTTAAAGAAACTGCTGCCACTGAGCTTTTAAATAAAGCCATGAACTATGTGCCGTTTAATACGGTGTTACGTGACGAGACCATGTATATGGTAGTTCTCCCAACGGCTGAGGATGTGCAAAACTTTAAGCCAAGTTATAGCCGCATTAAAGACCTTGATTGCCGTGCATTGTTAATTACAGCCATAAGCGATGATTCAGATAACGATATAGATTTCGTTAGCCGTTATTTTGCACCTAAAGTTGGTATTTATGAAGATCCCGTATGCGGATCTGCCCATTGCCGTTTAGCACCCTATTGGGCAAACATAAAGGGAAAAAATGTTTTAAAAGCAAAACAACTTTCAAAGCGTACTGGCATTATTTTTTGTGAAGTAAAGAATGAACGGGTTGTGTTAAAAGGTAAAACAGTGCTTGCTATGCGCGGTGAAATGAAAAATTTACAGCAAAGCTTACCAATCGTTGCATAATTTAGGTTTTTATTACTTTTATAGGCCGCACTGTCATAATTGTTAAGAATGTTTATACGCCCTAATAGCCAACAATACTTAAGCAGCTTTGAAATCGAGACTATAAAAAAAATAATCATAGGCAGGGTTTTTAGGATTTGCTAGCATACATTACAAAATTGATAATATTGCCATATGGAACATAGTGCCCTGCAGGAACAAGTAGACAATAGAAAAAAAAATTTAGAACGCCTGAAAGAACAGGGAATAGACACCTATCCTAGCTTTTACCAAAGAAGCCATAAAACGGCAGAATTGCAAAAAAAATATGAAACCTTAGAGCTTGGCCAGTTAAGCGGAGACTCTGTTAAGGTTGCGGGGAAAACAATGTCTTACCGCAATAGTGGCATGTTCATAGATTTACACGATGATAGCGGAAAAATACAAATTTACAGTAATATAAAAGATGAAGATGCTACCTATAAAAATATTCTACCCTTACTCGATTTAGGTGATTTCATTGGAGTAGAGGGTGAAGTGCGGCGAACTCCCCGGGGTGAATTAACAATCAACGCAAATACAATTACTTTCTTGGCAAAGGCCTTTCAGCCATTACCTGATAAATATCACGGGGTTCATGATACGGAACTACGTTATCGTCAGCGCTATATTGATTGTATAGCTAACCCAGAATCGAAGAAAACATTGGTAAAACGTTTTCAGTTGGTATCAGCCATTCGTCAAAAACTTGTTGATATGGATTTTTTAGAAGTAGAAACGCCTATGCTGCACCCAATTGCAGGGGGCGCCATTGCCAAGCCTTTTCAAACCCACCACAACGCCTTGGATATGGAATTATTTTTACGTATTGCCCCAGAACTTTACCTAAAAAAACTTATTGTTGGCGGCGTTAGTGAAAAGATTTTTGAACTGAATCGGTGTTTTCGAAATGAAGGCATCTCTACACGTCACAACCCTGAATTCACATCCGTTGAACTTTACCAAGCTTTTGTGAATCACCACACAATGATGGACATCACAGAAACCCTGGTGGAACATGCTTGCTTAGCGCTTCATGGCACAACAACTATTACTTTTAATGGCCAAGAAATAAATTTCAAAGGGCCATGGCAACGCAAATCTATGATTGAATTAATTAAAGAATACACAGGCTTAGATTTTGCGCAGACAAAGAACGCAGAGGAAGCAATAGCTTTAGCTAACCAAGCTAAAGTAAAAATACTAAAAGATGCAAGCTGGGGGCAAATTATTGAATCTGTGTTTGCTGAAAAAGTAGAACCTAAACTTATTCAACCCATTCATGTGATGGGACACCCTAAAGATATTTCGCCATTAGCTAAGGTGGATAATAAAGATGAACGTTTAACAGAACGTTTTGAAAGCTTTGTTAATACATGGGAAATTGCCAATGGTTTTTCCGAATTAAATGACCCAGAAGATCAACGCCAAAGGTTTTTGGACCAGGATTCTGCCCGCCATGCTGGCAATGATGAAGCCCATGCCATGGATGAGGATTTTATTCATGCCCTTGAATATGGTTTACCACCAACCGGTGGTTTGGGAATTGGCATTGATCGCTTAGCAATGTTACTAACGGATTCGCAATCCATACGCGAGGTTATTGCCTTCCCTACCCTTCGTCATAAGGAAAAGATTTAGGTATTATATTCAATTAAGGCCTGTTTTTTGCCCAAAGCAGTAACTTTTTGGCTTCACTATCACGTTCATTTTTTGTTGCGAGCCCTGTAACAATTACGATGTAGCACTTGCCATTAAAAGTGGCAGATGCTGCTAAACACCTTCCCGATTCTAAGGCATAACCTGTTTTTATGCCGTTACAATTAGGATATTTGCTTAAAAGCGTATTCGAATTCTTTGACTGAAAGCCTTTATAACGAAAACTTTTCATGGCTGCAATTTCAACCGCATAGGGATTTTGTATATAGGCTTTGGCTATTAACAATATGTCATCCACAGTGCTTACATGGCCTTTTTCAGGATAACCGCTTGCATTAACAAATATAGAATTTTTGCAGCCCAAGTTTTTAGCGTAAGTTGTCATTTTTGAAGCAAAAGCTGCTTCATTACCACTATCAAAAATTCCTAGAGTTTGTGCTGCATCATTAGCTGAAACTACCAATAATCCTTTTAACAACGTATCAACTGCTACAAGATGACCTTTTTGCAAATACATTGTTGTCCCATTACTTAAATTTTTCAAAGGCGGAACTTTTACCTTTGTTGATTTTTGGTAGTGATTATTTTTTATACTATCCAAAACAACCAAGGCTGTTAGCATTTTTGTTAAAGAAACTGGGGAAAAACATTGATCGGAATTTTTTTTAAATAAAACTTGTTGTTTAGAATAATCATAAACGATAGCGCTGGCAGCCATAGTGTTTTCTGGCTGAAAAGGTTCAGCAGCTAATAAAAAAATACAGCACACAAAATATATTTTGCATGCTGTAAAATAAAGTTTATTCATTTATATTTTTAAAAAGTAAATGGAAAGAATGGTACCATAAAACTACTGTCAATAGCACCTATAGTATTATGCACCACTAATTGAGTATCAGCAGGTAAAGATTTTGATTTTGTTTTTGCGACCTCTGGTTCAAGAGCATCTCCACCAACAATAAGTTTTATACCCGTTGGCAAATTAGTGTTGCTGTCTACTAAGGCATCTAGAATTCCATCATCAATACCGCCTGCAACAACCATTAAATCAGTAAGATTAGGATTATTATTTATCATTTTTACTAGATTATCATATCTATTTTGTGCTGTGAACATAGTGCTATCACCAGATAAATTATTAAATATTTTCACTGTCTTAAGCTTAGTTGATTCAGCAAGCATTTCTCCAATAAGTTTCTGATTACCTGTGTTGTGTTGCATAACCATAAAGGTAAAGTTTTCTAAACTGTTTACATTTAATTGACTGACCGCAGTATAGAAATCATAATCAGATCCGAAAGGTGTTGCACTAGACCTTTCGGTGTTTCCTTGCATCAAAGAAAAATCTGTCAATTGTAACCCTGATAGAATCTTGAAAGCTTCTTGAAGTAGGTAAGCGCTGTCAGTGTACATATTTAAGCTGCCCAGAGATAAATTCTTTAATTTAGGAAATAGTGCTGGATTATTAGGTTTGCTAGGTCTTGTAAAAGAAAATTTTCTTTTACCGTATTCATCATATTCAGCATTAACAGTATTTATAAGGCCAGCATACAATGAAGAACCAATTCCACCGTTTTGTGAAAGATCATGGCCATATAAATGTAGAGTTTCTAAGTGCGGCATTTTTTGAGATGCAACATAGCAAATATATGCCAAGGCAGCATTAATATCTAAGCCATTATCTGGTTTTAAGGTTTTATAGGCATCATCACTAATAAATGTCTGTATCGTGCTTTGGTCGTCGATGCTAACATTGCTTCCAACAGTAACCGCATCTTTACCATTATCATTTTTTACTAAATGAATATTATTATCAGGATTTACACCAAAACCTACTCCGTTAATTATAAGCTGTGTAATAGGAAGGGTTTTATTTTTGGCTAAAAGACTAGCCAACTTAACAGCAAAATCTGTTAAGTTTCCTGCATTTTTACCAGAAATAATAACTACATCTGTTGTTGCCGTAATACTATCAACAGTCATAGCTAAATTTGGCGCATTTTGATCAATAGCTAAATTTGGCACATTTTGATCAATAGCATTTATTAAATCTGAAGGCGATACTACCTTTGCGCTCATAACACCAATAACGATCATTGTGAAAGTCAACGACAACTTTACAATTTTTGTAAACATTATTTCCTCATAAATTTTTTTTATACAAAATTAAATATGGCAAACTAAAGTTAATAAACTGTATACTTAAAAGTATCATTTCATCAATACTCCGCTAATATACCCTTCATCAATTTTGTGTACTTAATATTTCTTATGAAAATATTTATTTTTCTTTCCTTCATTTTTTTCTTAAGCACCGGTTTTTCTGCAGATAGTTTGCTTACAAGGGACCAGTATAGCCAAAAAATTTGTTTTAATTTTAATCGTAAAGGCAATATGAAGCCTTACCAAATACAATATATAAATGATAAGGTTAATCTATTATATGCCCAAGGCAAGGCTGTTAATACAAGCCAAGCTGATTTTGTATTAAAAATTTTTGAAGAACTGAGCCCTTCGCATGAAATGGCTTTTGCTGCCGTACCCCAGGTTATTGAAAACTGTTCAATGATACCAGTTGAAAACCAGGAATCTATGTACGAACTATGGGAAAAATTAAGACCAGTAGCGATCCATATGGAAACTCATCTGCTCATGGCTGCAGATTTAGCACAAATGCACGGGAATGTTATTCGTGAATTAGGATTAATAATTGAAGGAGTTATTACAAGTGCTGATCAAAGTAAAATTGGTATAGTTCAACATTTCATTAGAAGTTTTAACGCTAACACAAGATTTTGTGATAACTTTAACCAAGCCTTTAAAACTTTAAGCTACATACCAGAATATTTATCAATTTTACCTTATACAGCGCAGGTTCCCCCTTTTTATCAAAAAAGTTTTATCGACATAGTAAAATTTATATACGAACACAACGAAGATACTGGTGAAGGTAACCGTTTGGAAGTTTATGATGCCTTATTAATCATAAATTATAGTGCATATCCATTGCTGGAAAGATTTTTTTATTGCAACCCTAGTTTTTTTGAAAGCGTGAACTTACGAAACTTCTTAAATTATTGCAAAAGTCGCAATGAATACCCCTTGTCAGAACATGAACAATATATGGTAGACAATTTAAAAGCCCTTATGGATAATAGGAACAATTAATTATATTTTGTAAATTACAATGAAAATTATGAATTTTTTATTATCATGTTTATACTTCACGACGATCATTTTTTTTCAAAGTATCCATGGTGCAAGTGATGAACCTGTTTGCATGAAACAGCATCATAAGTTCACTTATATGCGAGAGGATTATGCAAAAACTTGGGAAGTAAACCTAACACCAAAACGTATTGGTGAAAAAGATTATTTTCTTTTGGAAATAGCCGAAATAAAAGACCCTGCTTTCAGCGTTTACGTGCCTTTTGAATATCCTCAGCTTGCCCACAAATTTAATGCAATAAAAAACATTGAAGTTATAAGATTTTTTTCAGCTTTCGTAAACACTGAATATACATTATTGCTTGTAGATCCCATAAATAATGACCTTCTGCTTGAAGCTATTTATCAAACCCAAAAACATTGGAAGCAAGATTGGGAGCAAGATGGGGAGCAAGATATGCATTTAGATCCCGTAAAAATGATTTTACAATTTTTTAAACTAAAAATTCCTAGTGATATTGAAAAAGCAATAAAAATGGCACAGGAAATTGATAACAGTGCAGATGGTAAACCTGCAAAAGTATTATTTGATTTCATTACTGCTTTTTCTTACACAAACGACAATAAACATTTACCAAAAAGTTAGCTTCTGGCAAGCAGATTATTTTGCTACATTGAATTACAAACACGAATTGTTGCCTTATTTTGATTGCCAAATTAACCGGTATTCTTATTGCAATTGGAACTGATAATTTAATCATCGATGTCAATGGCATTGGTTATAGGCTATTGGTTTCCCAAAGAACAATTAGGAATTTACCTGAACTGAATCACCCGCTTGAATGCTGGACGGAAACAATTATACGCAATGAACAAGCTATACTGTGTGGTTTTTTAAGTCAGGATGAATCAACCTGGTTTCAAACCCTAAACCAAGTACAAGGAGTTGGCGCTAAAGTTGCCTTAGCTATTTTATCGCAACTAGGGACAGAAGAAATATATCAAGCGGTAGTAGAACAGCAACCAGCCATCATTGCTAAAGCCGATGGTGTTGGGCCAAAACTTGCAAATAGAATTATTTTAGAACTTAAAGACAAAAGAAGTTTGCCAACGCCAAGCTTAACATCCACGCAAACCTTGATTCATACAAACCCTGCAAGGTCTGACACAATTTCTGCGCTAACAAACCTTGGGTATAACCGGAATGAAGCTGAAAAAGCCGTTGAAAAAGCCCTTGGTAAAACTGAAAAACATGATATAGCAAGCCTGTTACCCATTTCTTTAAAGGAATTGCAGTATGGTTGAACGTACCATTACAAACACCTACATTGAAGAAGATTACAGCGAATCAAATTTAAGGCCGCAATATTTAAATGATTTTATTGGCCAATCGGCTTTAAAATCCAATATGAATGTGTACATAAATGCTGCAAAAAAACGCGAAGAGGCTATAGAACATATTCTTTTGCATGGCCCTCCTGGATTAGGAAAAACCACTTTGGCACAAATAATTGCCAATGAAATGGGTGTTGGTTTTCGGGCTACATCGGGTCCAATCATTACAAAAACCGGTGACTTGGCTGCACTACTTACAAATTTACAGCAGAATGATGTTTTGTTTATTGATGAAATTCACCGGCTGAATATAAGTATAGAAGAAGTACTTTACACAGCCATGGAAGATTTTAAACTCGATATTATGATAGGCGAAGGGCCTGCAGCTCGCTCCGTAAGAATAGATCTTCCTGCCTTTACGCTCGTAGGTGCAACAACCCGTGCAGGTTTATTATCGCAGCCTTTACGTGAACGATTTGGTATTCCCTTAAGATTAGAGTTTTATTCACCTGAAGAACTTATAAAAATTATTTCAAGGGCCGCCCGAATACTAGACACCAACATAGAACCAGACGCAGCCTTTTCCATTGCAAAATGTGCCCGGGGAACGCCGAGAATCGCAAGCAGACTTTTTCGTCGTGTACGTGATTTTGCAACAGCTAGCAATTCCCATGTCATAACGAAAGAACAAGCTTTATTTTCATTAAAACAACTAAATATTGATGAAAAGGGCCTTGATATGCAAGACAAAGCTTACCTTATGGCCATGCATGAACATTATAATGGTGGTCCGGTTGGTATCGAAACACTAGCAGCATTTCTAAGTGAAGAACGTGACACTTTAGAAGACGTTATAGAGCCTTATCTTATACAGCTTGGTTTCGTTTTACGCACGCCTCGTGGAAGAATGT
>CAYGPH010000011.1:0-20633 GCA_964351815.1 uncultured Verrucomicrobiales bacterium
GGGTAAGGGTGGTAATCCTTCACAAATTTACTTAGGATAAGTAACAGAAGTATCGGCACTCGGGATAATAGTAACACTCTCAGGTAAATTTTTAAGAATGACTGAGCCACTGCCCGAAAGTGTTAAAACACTGCTAGAATCTTCAGAGAAAGTTAATGTTACAGATTTTGTAGCAGTTGTAGAAATGGTCATAGGGCTGTCAAGAAATACCTTATCTATAGTAAGACTACCAGCAGGACTTAAAATGCAAGCCGCGGTTGTTCCTAAAGGTTTTAATCTTCCGATAGTACCAGGATTAGTAACTGTAAATGTTACATCAGATCTAAGAATTAATCCACCTAGTTTACCCATCGGTTCCTTTAAAGCAAAAGCTGCGCCTGTTGTGATATCGATTTCTCCACTAAAATCTTTGGAGTATGTAGAGTTAATTGTTTGCAAAGTGGAAGTTGGGACAATAAGCTTTGCCCTGCCCTCAATATGACCGGCAAGAGTTCTAACTGCACTAGAAGCAACTATGTTTAAGTTTCTGTACAGATCAATTGTTGCCGTAAGAGTGGCTGGGCCATTTAACAAAGCAGCGTTGTTCATGGAACGAATTCTAAAGTGTTCATGGTCCAAATCTGCAGGAACCTCAATTAGTCCGGCTAAAATTTCAAAATTAGCATACCCAGAAGTCGGTAAAGTAAAGGTGGCACCTTCTAATTGAAAACCCTCTGCGGCCGTTTGTGATGGATGTGTTCCTAAAAGTTTTACTGTCGCTCCAGTGCGCAATACAAACTCTCCAGTGTAAGTGAGTGTGGTGACGGGATCATTAAATACTAAATATACTTCTGAATGCGGAAGCACCCTAATATCCTGTGCATTAGCTGCGGCTGTAATGGAAAGATCAGTTGTTTGGATTACCCTTAGAAGGCCAGTTGGATCAGTGGGTTGATATGCTTCTATAATTGCAGCTGAACCATCTGCTGATAAAATTGCTGAAGCAGCGTGGATAGTTGAGCTAAAAAAACCTGCGCTTATTAAAAAACCCAGTTTTATAGCTTGTTTTTTTATATTGATCATTATATATCTCCTTTGTTAAGTCGTGAAAGTTTTAATACTTTAGTCCCAATTATTATTATTATTATATTAATAAATTTTATCAACAAATATATTAAAATTTTTTATAAATATTCCCTCAGAAAAGAGTTTATCCTAAAAGGAGCAATTGCTAAAAATTTTAATAACCTAATTATAAATATCAAGGGTTAAACAAACATTAATTGCATGTTGTCTTTAAATTAAAAGAAATCGTTGTTTATAAAGTTAAAAGAAGGTTTTGTGAGCATTTATGTGTATATGGTATTTAAAAAATATTCTAATTTACGAAAATTAATAATTTTCTATTACAATTCCACCGCCCCAAAAATTATTTTTTACCTATCATCTTTTCCAATTGATCAATAAATTGGCTAATCATGCTTAGCCCCTGCTGCCAGAATTTTGGTTGGCGAAGGTCAAAGCCAAAGGGAGAAAGCATGTCCTGATAGGGTTTTGAACCCCCTGCACGTAGCAGGTCAAGGTATTTTTCAGCAAAACCATGGGGGTTTTCCCTGTAGTATGCATATAGGGAATTGACCAAACAATCACCAAAGGCGTATGCATAAACATAAAACGGGGTGTGAATAAAGTGGCTTATGTAGCCCCAAAAATTTTGACAAACGCTTGCCATATGCACATGTGGGCCTAAGGCTTCTGTTTGGGTGCGATAAAAAATCGCATCAAGGTCATCACCATTTAATTCACCCTGTTGGCGCTGATTATGCACTTGTACTTCAAAGCGATAAAATGCCACCTGGCGCACAACGGTGTTTAGCATGTCATCAATTTTTCCGGCAAGTAGTGATATTTTCGTATTATCGTTAGGCGCAAGATCGAGCATGTGTTGAAAAGTTAGCATTTCACCAAAAACAGAGGCTGTTTCAGCTAATGTTAAAGGGGTGTCTGCCAGTAAATAGCCTTGCTCGCGAGCAAGCATTTGGTGGGCCCCATGACCAAGTTCGTGGGCAAGGGTCATAACATCGCGGCGTTTGCCTTGAAAGTTAAGCAGAACGTATGGGTGCGCGCTTGGTACGGTTGGGTGGGAAAAGGCCCCGCTTGTTTTTCCGGGTGTTGTTGGCACATCTATCCAGTTTTTATCAAAAAAAGGTTGAATTTGCTGGGTAAGTTCTGGGGAAAAGCTGGCATAAGCATCGAGGACAATCTTTTTGGCTTCTGCCCAGGTTATATCATCACTGTCATCAAAAGGAATGGGGGCGTTACGGTCCCAATATTCTAATTTTTCCATGCCCAACATCTTTGCTTTAAGGGCATAATAGCGGTGTGAAAGGGATGGGTATGCCTGAACAACAGTTTCGACCATGGTATCAACAACTTTGGGTTCAACCTGATTATCCAAATGGCGACTGTCCATTGGAGAGGAAAATTTCCGCCATTTATCGTCGGTTGCTTTATCTTTTGCTAATACGTTTGTGATAGTAGATAGCAGATGACGATTTTTTAAAAGTCCTTGGTGTAAGGAAAGGGCTGCATTTTTCCGAATCGCAGGGTTTTTGTCTCCCATTTTTGTAACGACAGCTTCAAGGGGTAATTTTTCGCCATTATATTCTAAAGTAAGCTGTGCCAAAGTTTCATCATATAAGCGGACCCAAGCTTGGCGACCAGAAACAGCTTTTTCTGCAATATAAGATTCTAATTCAGCCGCAAGCTGGTGGGGTTGTTGTTTACTGGCTAAGGCAAAAAAGTGGGCATATTTTTCAAGCTTAGGATTTTCTTTTAGGGCTTTATTTACGGAATCTTCCGATAAGTTTGCAAGGCCTAAGCTAAAAAAGATAAGTTTTGTGGAAGCTGGGGTTAGGCTTTCTTGTAAGTTTTGGTATAGGTTTTTAAAGTCTTCGTTGTTTAAATCACTGTAATATTGAAGTCCTGCAAAGCTCATAAGCTTAGATAGCATTTCGCTAATGTTTTCAAAACCAACAATTGCATCGTATAATTTATGGGAATCAATATCTTTTTGCAGAAAGAGTTCCCCGTAAGATGAAACAAAAGTATAAATTTTATCGGCAACTTTTTTTTTGTCTTCATTTAATTGAGGATCCTTGCCGCTACTGTATAAATCGCTTAAATCCCAACGTGGTAAATCATTTAAAACACTTTTGTTATCCATTATTATTTCTATGCCGTTATAGTTTCAGTTGAAAAAAGTTTAAGGTTTTGCTAACTATAATACAAGTTTTATAATTAGATTTAAATTTATGGCAGTTCCAAAAAAGAAGACAAGTCGTTCACGCCGAGGTATGCGTCGGTCTCATGATGCATTAAGTGTTGTGCAATCGCAAGAATGTTCAAACTGTGGTGCAGCAAAATTATCACATCATGTGTGTGATTCTTGTGGCCATTATAAGGGGCGTCAGGTTTTAAAAATAAAACTACCCGAAGTTGATGAAGCAGAAGAGGCTTAGTATTAACTATGACGGTAACTATAGCCGTTGACATGCATGGGGGTGATAAAGCCCCCTTTTCTGTAGTTGAAGGTATAAAAAGATTTTTAAAAAATAACAAAACCCTTAATATTGCTATTGTCGGTTATGTAAATGATTCATCTATCGTAGAATCTATATCCGATTCCCGATTTTCTTTTAAAGTTGCCAAGGATGTTATTTCAGCCGATATGAAGCCGAGTAGGGCTTTGCGCTTTGCACGTACTTCTACAATGGGCATGGCTATTCAGTCTGTGGCAGATAAGCAGGCTAATGCTATTTTTTCTTGCGGTAATACGGGTGCATTAATGGTTCTTTCAAAAATATTGCTAAAAAGTTTACCTAACTTTGATCGTCCAGCTTTAGCTTCTTATTTACCGTCTTATGACCCTGATCATTCAACTTTTATGCTAGATTTAGGTGCCAATAGTGAATGTACAGCAAAACAATTGCATCAATTTGCCCAAATTTCTACACAATACGTTCGCAGCTTACGCAATATTCCACATCCAAAAGTTGGTTTACTCAATATTGGCACAGAAATTGGTAAGGGTAATCAATTAATTGATGAAGTCACAAGGTTACTTAGCGATGATAAGGACATAAATTTCTGTGGCTACGTTGAAGGTGATGGGATTTTAATGCGCGGTTTTGATATTATCGTAACCGATGGTTTTACAGGTAACGTTGCATTGAAATCTTTAGAAGGGACAACAAAATTTATATCTTATGGATTACGTTCTATTATAAAAAACGACCTATTATCTAAAATTGCATTTTTTCTTTCAGCACGAATTTTTCGAAAAATGAAAGAATTGAGTGATCCGCGAAACTACAATGGCGCAATTCTATTGGGTTTAAATGGGATTTGTATAAAAGGCCATGGTGGTTCTGACTTTAAGAGTGTAGATTCTGCATTAGGTTATGCGTATGAAGCTGCTCGTATAGATCTTAATTCTGGGACAATAAAATAATTTTTTAATTTAGGTGATTTTATGCAACGTTCAGTTATTCAAGGCATTGGTGGTTATTTACCAAAAAAAATTGTTACGAACCAGGATTTAGAGCAAAGCCTTGATACATCAGATGCTTGGATACAACAACGAACTGGTATAAAACAGCGCCACATTGCTAGCCAAGAAGAAACAACTGCTTATATGGCCTTTAAAGCAGCTGCAATGGCTATGGAGGATACACAATGTGACCCGCTATCTATTGATTTAATAATTTTAGCAACCGTTTCACCGGATCATATTTATCCAGCTACTGCTGCTAAGGTGCAACATATGCTTGGTGCAAAAAATGCTGTAGCTTTTGATATTAATGCCGTTTGTTCTGGTTTTGTTTATGCTTTATCGGTTGCCGATAGTATGATAAAAAATGGAGCATATAAAAAAGCTTTAATCATTGGTGCTGATCGCATGTCTGCATTGGTTGATTGGCAAGACCGCACCACATGTGTTCTTTTTGGCGACGGTGCTGGTGCAGTGTTGATTGAAAAGCAAGAAGATCAAAATAATCGAGGCATTTATTCAAGCCACTTGCACACAGATGGTTCAGGGTATAATGATCTGTATGCAGATTTTTCAACTAACCCTAACAACGTTGGTTGTACTCATATGAATGGCCCTGCCATATTTAAAAATGCTGTTAAAAAAATAGGTCAAGCGGTGCAAGAAGCCCTAATTTTTAATGAATTGTCTGTAAATGATATCCATTGGTTTATTCCGCATCAGGCCAACAAGCGAATTATTGATGGCGTAGCTGATTTATTCCATATCCCTAAGGAAAAAATGATTACTACCGTTGATAAGCATGCAAATACCTCTGCCGCATCTATACCTTTAGCCCTATGGGTTGCTTGCCAAGATGGACGTATTCAAAAAAATGAATGGTTAATTTTAGAAGCTATGGGTGGCGGATTAACATGGGGATCTGTACTTTTAAAATATTAGTTAATAAAAGCATATAAATAAATCTACTTTTATTTAGTAAAAAATTAACAAAAACTTTAGATAATAGTTATATTGACCTGTTTATGTTATTTAGCGATGCGCACATTCTTGCTACTATGCATCCTGTTTGGGTCAATCCATTCTGTAAAAGTTACGGTAGAAAAACAAACAGAAAAAACACAAGAACAGCTTGATGAAGGTAAAACAAAAGGATCAGGTGGTGATGTCTGTTTGATCACAGTAACATCAGGTCATGGTAATATAAGAAAATCAGGCGATGCGGGTTTAAGTATTGGTGATTCCCATCATAGTTCTACAAGTGACTACGTAGAAAATGGATATTTAGAAATTGGAAAACATATTGTTTATCCTTCTGTTTCTCCTTCTGCCTATCCGTCGCCATTTAGTTCAGCTGATAATTCTCCGCATTCAGGCTCAAGGGTTAATTCACCGGATATAACGGAAGCACCACTCCTTACGCAGAAAGAAAGCCCCCTTAAAGAAACTACAAAAATTACATTTTCTGGAAAGGGTGAGGAAAAAATGCCACCATTACGTGATAGAAACAAAAGTGATCTATCAGTTTATCCCCATAAAAAAAAGAAAGCTTTAAAACAAACAGAAGAACTTGAATTGCATAAAGAAGTAATGGTAAAGGATAATCATGGCTCGAACAAAAATCATTCACAGGAACATGTTCATAATAAGGAAAATAAGCTGTCATCACAACAAAATGTAGAAGATGAAGTGATAGATGTTGAAACAGAACTTATTCAAGCTATGATGGGTGCTGTCACAAGGGTAAGCACAACGACATACACAGCTGAAAACCCTATATCTTTTCGTAATTCATCACTTGGTGTTTGCCATGTAAAACCATCAGGCGCAAAGACTCCGGAAAAGTTATTTAAAGCCATGCAAAATGATAATGTTGAGTTTTCAACATCAACCAGTCCAAAAAATAATCAAAGGATGTGGTTTAAACCCTATTATACAGATGGTTCAACCCGAAAGGTTAGTTCAGATAAACAAGCTAATTTCTACGGTTATGGGCTTGTCAGTGGGTATGAATGGAAAAAAACCTATTCACGTTATGGTGTAGTCTTTGGTTTGCTAAATTCTAAACAAACGCTAATACATAAAGAGGGAAATAATTTTTTACAAAAAGGCGTAAACTTTGGTATGAATTTTGGCACAACCTTTAATAAAAATATTGGTGGTCAATTGGCCGTTATGGGGATTATAGCTCGAAGTAGAAATAAGAGAATGTTAGATGATAGTCCAACGGTTGCGCGCTACAATCAAAAAAATATCGTGGTAGAAAGTGAACTTACCTATACAAAAGATTTTACAAAGTTATGCTCGGTGCAGCCTAAGGTTACCCTTGATTATATTCAAAGTATTGTGCCCAAACATAAGGAAAAAGGTAATGGTTTTGAGATTCATTACAAAAAAACAAAACGGCACCTTTTACAAGGTGCGTTTGGATTAAGTTTTAGAAGAAAATTCAATACGATTAATCAACATAAAATTTATGCAACGACGTCATTTACCGTTAGTCGTGATTTGTATTTAAAAAATAGTGACACGAACTTTCAGGCATGGGTTTCTAATACACTGGAAAATGAAGGTAATTTTCAGGTGTTAACAAAGAAAACCTTATCATTAGGGTGGCTTTTAGGGGTGACAATAAAAAGTATCGATGAACGAGTAAAATGGGATGCATACTACAATATACGCTTGCGCCCACATTCCATAACCCATAATTTTTCCCTTAGAATGAATTTGTTTTTTTAAGAACGTCTACAGCAAATGCTTAACGGTTTGTGCAAAGGTTTTCTTAAAATCCTTACGTTCTACAACACAATCTATCATGCCGTGATCAAGTAAATATTCAGCTTTTTGAAAGCCCTCAGGCAGTTTTTGCCTAATAGTTTCTTCAATAACTCTGGCGCCAGTGAAGCCTATTGTGGAGCCTGGCTCGGAAAAAGCCACATCACCTAACATTGCAAAAGAGGCACTAACACCACCGGTTGTTGGATCTGTAAGTAAGGTAATATAAGGAAGGCCTGCCTCCTTAACCATTTGTACAGCTATGGTAGAACGAGGCATTTGCATTAATGAGAGTATACCTTCTTGCATCCTAGCCCCGCCAGAGGCTGTAATAGCTAAGAGGGGGGCACGATTTTTAACAGCATACTTAGCTGCTGCTATAAGGCCTTCCCCTACATACATTCCCATTGACCCGCCCATAAAAGAAAAATTAAAAGCAGCGATAACCGTTGGTTGATTTTGAATGTTTCCATATGCTGCTATTAAAGCATCTTCTTCGCCTGTTTTCTTGCGATATTCAGTGAGTCTCTCGCTATAACGTTTACTATCACGAAAAGCTAAGGGGTCTTGATTTACTTTTGGAATCTCTAGCCGCTTATATTCACCCTTATCAAAGCAGAATGTCAAACGGTCTTGCACGCTCATACGCATATGATGGTTGCAATAATGACAGACATAATTATTAAGTCTTAAATCCTTTTGAAAAAGCATGTGGTCGCATGCAGTACATCGTGTCCATAGGTTTTCAGAAGTTTCTTCACTTTTTCCAATTAGGCTTTTAATACGTGGCCTAACAAAGCTTGTGATCCAATTCATGAGTTTTCCAAATAAGAAATAGGGGTGATAAACACCCCTATAGGTTAAGTTTAGGCTTCTTCAGAAGATTCCTTGGTTGATTTTTTGGTTGTTTTTTTCTTTGGCTTTTCAGCAGTTTCTATAGCCTCTTCCACAATTTCTTTTGTTTTTTTTGCTACTTTTTTAACAACCTTTTCAGCTTTTTCTTCAGCAGCTACGACATTTGATTTAGCTGATGAAAGTGCAGAACCAAGAATATCACCTAAAGTGGCACCACTATCGGAAGATCCATATGTAGACAACGCTTCTTTTTCTTCAGCAATTTCACGTGCTTTTATTGAAAGTAATGCCTTACGGGAATTTTTATCAATGCTCATAACTTTTGCATCAACTTTTTCTCCTTCAGCAAAACGATCCGGACGTTGTTCGTTTCGTTCTTTGGCGATATCAATTTTCTTAATATAGCCAGGCAACCCATTACTAAGGGTAACTTGAAGCCCTGCATCTTCAACCTGAGTTACGGTACAGGTTACAACTTGACCTTTTTTCGTTTCTTGAATGGAATCTTTAAGTGGATCACCATTAACTTGCTTAATACCTAAACTAATACGTTCTTTATCAGGATCAATATCTAGAACACGAACCTGGACTTTTTGACCTTTTTCATAGGTTTTTAGGGCATCATCGCTACTGCCTTCCCATGTAAGGTCGTTAATGTGTACCATGCCATCTAGCTGTTCGTTAATTCCTACGAACAAACCAAATTCAGTTACGTTTTTCACAATACCTTCAAAAACACTATCAACGGGGTGCTGCTGCACAAGTGTTTGCCATGGGTTATCTTGGCATTGCTTTAATCCAAGGCTGATTCGGCGTTTGGCAACATCAACTTCTAATACAACAACTTCAACTTCTTGCCCAAGTTCAACAAATTTACTTGGGTGAATGTTTTTCTTTGTCCAGCTAATTTCAGTTACATAAATAAGACCTTCAATGGCTGGTTGTAATTCAACAAAAGCACCATAATCAGTAATATTCGTTACTTTACCTTTGACCTTATCACCTGGCTTATAAATTTCATCCATACCTACCCATGGATCTTTTTCTAGCTGCTTCATACCAAGGCTAATACGGTGAGTTTCTTTATTATAACGGATAACTTGAACATTTACGTTCTGACCTACTTCTAGGACTTCGCTAGGATGATTAATACGTGACCAAGAAATATCGGTTACATGAAGCAAACCATCAACACCACCTAAATCAACAAAAGCACCGTAATCTGTGATGTTTTTTACAACACCTTCTATCACTTGTCCTTCGGTCATATTTGCAACAAGATCAGAACGCGCATCGGCACGTGATTCTTCAAGCACTGATCGACGGGACACCACAATGTTGCTACGGCTTTTGTCCATTTTTAGGACTTTAAATGGCTGAACAATATTCATTAATGGGGTTACATCCTTAATTGGACGAACATCTACTTGGCTACCCGGTAAAAATGCAATTGCACCTTCTAGGTCAACAGCAAAGCCACCTTTAACGCGGCCAAACATAACACCATTAACTTGGCGTGAGGTATTTAGAGCATCTTCAAGGTCTTTCCATACGGCTTCACGACGCGCTTTTTCAACACTAAGCTGAGCTTCGCCATTGCGATCTTCAAGGCGTTCTACAAAAACATCAATTCGATCACCAACGTTAACTTCATGTTGGCCAGCACGGCCCGTAATTTCTTTTAAAGCTACGCGGCCTTCTGATTTCATTCCAATGTCAATGGTTGCCATATCATTGAAAATATTAATAATAGTGCCACGTACAACCTTACCTTCAAAGGTACGGCTATCATGCATGAATTCGTTTAAAAGTGATTCAAAGTTTTCTTTGGTTTGTTGCATATGGTTTCTTTACGGAGGCTTGCGCCAAGTTAGGGTTAAAAATAATGCCTAATTATGACGCCATAGCAAGCAATTCGCAAGTTTTTTTGTATATTTTTTGTTTATTATTATTTTATTTACCGCATCCACAGCCTTTTGAAGGCTTATCTGCTTTTTCAGAGGTCTTTTCTAATAGGTACAAATCTGAACTTTCATTCATAAATTTAAGGGTTAAGGCAATAGAATCTAAAACATTTTTCATATTCGTGCTTTTTAATGCTGTAGATCCTACGGTAAAAACATCGCATCCCATGGGTAAAAGAACCTTTTTAGCTATGGTGTCTTGGTATGAAATATAAGGGTTAGATGAAATTATTAAAAACGTTTTTCCCTTAACGGATTTTGGCAGTAATTTTTTTAACTCTAAAAGTGTATCTTCAGTAGTTGCGCGATCGCCATTTTCCTTATTAAGGGTGTTTACAAATATAGGTGCAAGTTTTGGGTTACTTTTTAACTTAATTTTGTTACTTTCCCACAAATGCTTTGCGGCTTCGTATTCGGTTGTTTTTATTTTTTTCTTTTGAAGTTCTTTTAATACTTCCTTTTCGGCTTCACTGCCCTTTGCTAAATTTCTTTCTGACCCAAGAACATATATGGCCGTGCGGATGTTTACTTTTCTTTTAGAACTTATTTTTTCTGCAAATTGCATACGTTTTAGCATACCAGGTGCCGTACAACCTAGAATAATCAGATAATCATATGTAGATTCTTTTGGTGGTAAAATTTCTTTCCATAGGGGGGATTTTTCAACACGTTTTTTTACATCTTTTTCTTGTGTGTCGCTCAAAAAATCTTTAGTTTCCCATCGTTCAATTTTTTTTCCAGTCTTTTTATTTATTCGTTTTAACCAGGCATCCTCTGATATAAGAGCAGCTTCTTTTAAAGTGATTTGTTTTGTAAATTCTTTCAAGCCTGCTGCCTGGGCAATTTTTACGGTGAGTTCACGGGGACCTGTATTGTTAGGTTTCCAAATTACATCATTACCACTATAAATATAGTTCTTGCATCTTAGGGTTTTGCTTAAGTTTGGTAAGCGAATTTTTTTAGAAAAAGGCTTACAATTGCTAGTACCTTCAACCTTCATGAACGCAGCACGTGGTGCACAACAATTTTGGTGTAACCCCATAAGCATTATGTGTTTTGAACCAGATTTTAATTCTATTTTGCCGTTTGCAGGAATAACTATTTCAGGGATTTGGACCATTTGCATTACACCATCTTTTAGGATGTGGTCATGTAGTTCAATTTTGCGGCAATAGGGATTTGATTCTGCAACTAATGAAATCTTGTTTATAGTAATATCCATAGCCGTGTTGTTGTAAAATGTTCCAAAAATAGCACCGTTTTTACCACCCATAAGGGCTTTTGTATCATTTATTTTAAAGGCTAACGGCGGTTTTGCTTTAACATGATGAAAAGATTTACTATGTTTGGCTTTTTCTGGTTTGGCATAAATTGGCTGCATAAGATTAACGCATACAAAGGCAATGTTTAGGATTAAGAAATTTCGACGGAATAATTGTAAGAATTTAGCCATTCTGGTGCAGACAACATTGAAAAACTAAATTATAGTAGCTTAGTAATTTAGCGATATCAAAGGGTTATATGTTATCTAATGTCTCAAATTTTGAAAACAAACAAACTGAACAGCAGATTGGCCTTATTATCGTTACCCATGCTGATCTAGGTGCGTCGTTATTACGCACGGTTGAAGCTATTATGGGAAAAAAATCAGGCATTAAATCTATGTCTATAAACCATTTTGATAACCATGCGCAAAAGCGTGATGAGTTGATTCAGCTTATAGATTCCGTTGAAACTGGAAAAGGTGTTGCTCTTTTTACAGATCTTTTTGGTGGTACTCCATCTAATATTGCCATGTCTGTCCTTGGCTTAAGAACGGTTGAGGTATTAGCCGGTGTAAACTTACCCATGGTTATTAAATTTATTGAAGACAGAGATTATATTGTTTTGCCGGAACTCATGCAGCGATCGATGGATGCAGGGCGCCGATATATTCAAATTGCCTCTACGCTTTTAGGTTCAGCTCAAACTAAAGTGAGTTAATTTCTGCCATACCATGTAACTATACCTATTACTAACCCGAAAGGCTTGCATGCTAGGCCCTGTGGTGCACTCATAGATTTTTTTAAAAAAAATTGTGCAACAAAACTCGAATACAATAATCAGCACATAAGTAATCCATCTTTATTAGAACTTTTATTGCTGCAAATTACAACTGGCGATCAACTTACGATAATTTTTGAAAATAATCCTGATCCTAAGCTTATTATAGATCTGAGTGAAAAAATAAATAATTTTTAGCTGGTTTCTCCTTTGATTTTTTTATACCTCTGGCTTGTAATGCGCTTTTTAGTTTGTTTGGCACGCGCCTTGCAAGTGTAAAATTGAAAACAAATTTAGTTTAAATTTTTTACAGAGGCACACAAATGAGTAGTAATACAATCTTAACAAACAAAGGGGCTATTTTTATAGGAGATAGCCTAGGTAAAGCCCGCAAAAATGCGATTAACGCACAATCCCAGTTGGCATCGGGTTTAAAAAACCCTGATCCAGCAACGGATCCATCTGCAGCAACCCTTGCTATGCGCCAACAAGGCGATATCACAATAGCATCAGTGATTCTGGATGTTGTTGTGCAGGCAGAATCAATTATGCAACTTGCAGTAGGTATTTTACAATCTAATGCAAACATTATGAATCGTATGCAAGATTTGGCTGTGCGTTCAAACTCTTCCACAATAGATGACAAAAGCCGAAGTCAGCTAAACCAGGAATTTTCTCAGCTTTTAGAACAATTAGAAGCCAATTCCAACACGAAGTGGGGTGAACAAACACTTTTCAACGGGGAATACCAAGACCAACGTTTCCAAATAGGTATATCTTCCTCGGAAATTATGGAAGTTTCATTTAATGATATAACAAATTCAACTTTAAACATTTCTGACATCTCCATTGAAAACCCTAGTAACGCAGCAACTGCCCTAAGTAATATTGAAGAAGCCTTAAACACAGTTCTTGATGAACTTGCAAGGGTTGCTTCCTTCCGTTCACGTTTAGGTAGTGTTGGGGATACCATGACTGTGACCTCACAAAACTTAAAAAGTGTATTATCAACTTATCAAGATGTTGATGTAGCATTAGCTTTAACAGAAGCACAACGCCAAAGTACTTTAATTGATGCAGCATCGTCTGCTTTACAAACTAATGTTGGAATGTTCACAAAACTTGGCCGCTTAATCCAAAATGGTCTGCAAGCCTAAATATTAAAATAAATGTTTTGCGTTTACTCAAACGCTGTTTGTGTGCAGCGGTTTTTTTTTAGGCAAATTTTTCCCTCAATCAAGGATAAAAACATAAAAATCGGCAATATTTTTCTACTTAACAATTCGTTAATTGGCTCTTTATAACGTTTGGCACTAGTTTTGCAACTTACCTCACCGTATGTAACAACTTAAATCACAGGAAGTGAGAAAAAATTATGCCAGTTAGTATTTTATTAAACGCAGGCGGCAACTTTATTAGCGGTGTCTATTCTAAAAATCGCGGTAACCTTGAAAAAAACCAAACACAGTTAGCATCAGGTCTTCGCGCCCCTGACCCTGCACTAGATCCATCCGGTGCTGCAATTGGTATTCAGCGTAGTGGTGAAATTGTCGTTGCCCAAGTGGTACAATCTATAGCTTCTCAGGGTGCAGCCTTAATGTCTCTTGGGGTTGGGGTTCTAGATAGTATTGCTTCAATTCTGACCCGTATGCGTGACCTTGCAACGCAAGCTCGTTCAGACACCATCGATGAGTCTAGCCGTAATCAGCTTGACCAAGAATATCAGCAATTATTTGCTCAAATTGATCTAAACGCTAAAACCACATGGGGTTCTCAGAAATTATTTGATAACGATAGCCAAATGAGCGGTAATATCCAGGTGGGTTTAGGTGTGGATCAACAGTTAGAATTTACCTTTGAAGATATGTCAACCACCGCACTTGGTGTAACAACCTCAATTGCTGGAGCAGACGGTTCTACAGCTACAGATGCATTTAGTACAATATCAGATGCATTAGGTACAGTTCTTGACCACTTGGCACTTGTTGCATCCTATAAAAGCCGATTAGATATTGTGAATGAATCAATGGGTAATTTGGCGCAAAACTTAAGCATTGCTAAATCTACTTATACGGATGTTAACATTACTGATGCTTTGATAAATGCACAGCGTTCCCAAGCACTTGTAGATGCTGGTGGTGCTGCAATGCAACAAAACGTGCAAATATTTTCAAAAATGGCTTCACTAATACAACGTAGTTTAACTTAGAATAAACACTACAACTAATAGCAATTCCCCACTCAAAAAATATATTTTTTGGGTGGGGTTTATTATTTGTAAACTTATGTGGTATAGAATTTGCAATATAACAATAACAACTCATTATCGGAAGGTGTAAATGTCATCCTTAGGAGCAGTACAGGTTAACGCTAGCGGTAAAGGTCCTGCAGTAAAAATTGGTACTAAAGTTGATGGTTTTGACCCAGTTGAAACTGCTGAAAAAGTTAAAGAAGCAGCCGTATCAAGTACGACAAAAAACAGTGAAACAATTAAAAATAATAATGCGGTTGTTATTCCCAAATTAAAAGAGCTTGAAAATAGGGTTGCTGCCCTTAAGCAAGATGTTTCAAGCTTAAAAAATTTTATCGGGATGAAAGATAATGATCAAGTTAATAATGTTTATGATCTTGCAAATGTTGATTATAAAATCAATGGTGAACCAGCTGTAAACTTTTTAAGTATAACTTCGAACTCCGATGAAATTGATAAAACCTTTGGTGAAAGAAGTATACGTATACTTAAGCTTGCGAAAACAGATGCAAGGGTAACCCATGCTTTTCCCTCAGTACTTAAAAATGATTTAACGGCCATAACTAGCGAAACAGAACAAATGGGTTTAACGGGAACAATAAGTATTAATGGTATTGATGTTTCAATTTTAGCAACTGACAGCTTAAGTGATATAATTCAAAACATTAACGGTGCTAAAACAGGTGCAACGGCAAGATTTTCCCTACAGGGCAGCGAATACAAATTGCTTATTCAAGCCGATGATCCTGTTACTCCTATTACCTTTAGTGGTGCAGATTCTGCAATATTTACCGATAATTTTGGTTTTGATATTACAGCCACCAATATTCAAGATCTTCAGGCACTTGTAGAAGTTGATGAATTTGATCCAACGGCTACAAATGATAAGGTAACCTTTTCCTATTATCTTGATGAAAATCAGTCGTCTGATATTATACCTGGCGCTACATTAAAATTTTTACAAGCAACAGGTAATAGCAATGATGGCTTTGATGATATAAAAATTAACATTTTTAGAAGAAGCGAAGATACTGCTGAAAAAATTCTTAGTGTGTTTCAAAACTTCAATAGTATAAAACAAGAATTAAATAGGAACTCTCAAACGGATAATGAAGGTAATCCATTACATGCAGGGGCTGATCTTTTTCGTCAAAAAATTATTAACCGCTTGAATACGGAATTAACTTCGATGTTTGCGATGCGACCATTAAATCCAGAAGAGGGTGACTTGCTTGATTGGGATGATTTTGGCATCAAGCCAGTTATTCCAAAAGGTGCCGATATTGCTAAAGGTACATATTTAATCGATCACTCAACCCTTAGGGAAACCGTGGATAGTAAATTTGATAAGGTAAAAAAATTTTTCGGCGTTACCCATTCTATAACTGGGCAAGAAGGGGTAAACTTTAAACTTTGGTCCGTTGGCCAAAATTTGTCAGAATCGATTACGAACTTAGATATAACGGTTACGTATTCAAGGAAATTGGATGGTGGCTATACGGTAAGGATGCAGGGTACTGGCCAAGATAGTGGAACCTATGATATTTACGACCCAAAAACATTTGAAGGCCGTGAAGGCACAGTATTTGAAGGAATTAGCCTAGGTTACAGCGGCCCTGATTTGGCAACAGAATCTTCCATTTCTTTCACCTTAAAAATGAGCCAAGGTATCGCTGATCGTATGAATTATCGTTTAGAAGACATTCTATATGACCAACCAGAAGATGAATCACGAAAGGGAGATTTTGCCCAGGAACGCGCGGCAATAAAAAGAGATAACGATAAAAATGCTAAAATAATTAATGATGCAAATGACCGTGCAGAACACATTGTAAAAAGTTGGTCAGCTAAACAAGGTATGCTTTACCAATATAGTACAAAGTACGAACAATTTTCAAAATTTTTAGATAACATGTATAAGGCGATGGAAAGAGGATAAGAATGTATAAACGCTATCAGGTAACCATGGCGAGTGGGCAAAATTTTCAAGAACAAATTGCCACGGTACTTACAAGTATTATTGCTAAGTTAGAAGAGTCACATAAGTTATACGCACAATTTAATGTTAAGGACAGTGTAGCAATTGGCGAAAAAGCGATTCATTTGGCAAGTGGTTTAGCATCAATCATCGATGAAGGCATAGTGCCAGTAACTCAAAGTAACGCTTATCCCGCGGAAACACAGAAAGATATGATAGAATTACGTGATTATTTTGTGTGTTTACCTATTCATATTGTCAACTACGTTACAAAAAGGGCAGAACCTGATTATATGAAAATAATTCAAAGTATGAAAATTATGCGTGATTCATGGCGCACTAGTGCTGAAGCAATTCGAAACAAAGAAAACGATACTACAAATAATGTATCGTCGACTATTGGGGTATAGTTTTTTTTAACGCGTCTGCGCGCTCACAAAAAGCATCGATAAACTTTTCAGCGGCTTTGTTTAAAACTTGACCAATTGTCCAATCAAGGATTTTTGTTGCCATAGCAACATTTATAGTAACAACTACCTTAGTTTCGGTTGGATCGTTGCTTGGTTCAAGGATCCAATGGGTTTCTAAGGTGTTCACCCATGGGTTGGGTAGGGCCTTAGCTATGATATTTTTTTCATCATAGGTTATTTCTGATGTATAAGCTGCTTCGAAATTTTTATAACCTATATTCAGGTCAGCCTTAAGTGTTCCATTACGTTTTCCATTTTTTGGATCATGATTATAACACCTGGCAGATTTTACCCAGGGAAGAAAAGCTGGATATTGTTCAACATCTAAAATAATTGCTTTAAGAATGAATGCATCGTAGGGGACAACACGTGAAAAAGTTGGCATTATTGCACACTGTGTTTTAGAAGGCGGGCATTTTGCAGTTTGGCAAAATCGGCATCTGCATGATAAGAAGAACGGGTTAAGGGGCTTGCAGAAACTACCAAAAATCCCTTTGCACGTGCTCGTGTTTCGTAACTTTTAAAAGTATCTGGCTCCACAAAACGAATCACTTCGTGGTGTTTTGGTGTGGGTTGCAAATACTGGCCAATCGTCATGAAATCAACATCTGCAGAACGTAAATCATCCATGACTTGCCAAACCTCTGAATCCGATTCACCGAGGCCTACCATAATACCAGATTTCGTAAAAATTGTTGGGTCAGTTTTCTTAACCTGGTCTAATAATCGCAAGGAATTGAAATAGCGGGCACCTGGACGAACGGATGCATAGAGCCTAGGCACAGTTTCTAAGTTGTGGTTAAAGACATCTGGCTTTGCTTTTATGATTTTAATGACGGCATGTTCCTTGTGAAGAAAATCAGGCGTTAGAATTTCGATGGTTGTTTTGGTGCTTTTTGCACGAATTGCCTGAATAACATCTGCAAAATGTTGGGCACCACCATCTTCTAAATCATCACGGTCAACTGATGTAATAACCACGTGCTGAAGTCCAAGCTTTTCAACAGCTTCAGCTACACGGTTTGGTTCATCAGCATCAACCATTCCGGGTTTTCCTGTTTTTACATTGCAAAATCGGCAAGCGCGGGTACAAATATCTCCAAGAATCATGAATGTTGCATGTTTTTTTGCCCAACATTCACCAATATTCGGGCAAGCTGCTTCTTCGCAAACTGTGTTAAGGTTGTACTTGCGCATAAGTGCTTGTGTACGCTTATACTCATCAGATACCGGTGCTTTAACCCGAATCCAACTGGGTTTTTTTTTAAGAGTTGCCATAACTTCAGTTCCAACTGTTTTTTTAACTCAAGCCTTTTTAAGGCTTGTTGTTTGATCTTACCCTAATTTTACGTGCTTGGTGTAAGATAATCTCTTCTAAGCTGGCAGCAGCTTCTTTATCAAGCCCCTTATTTTCCCACTGACCAAAGCGTTTTACTTTGCGATAAACATCAACTTGAAGGGCATTAGCCCTTAGTTCATTTGAAACGATGCGTATTTGAATTTTTAGTTGGTCTGCGGAACCTTTTGCCTTATACCAATCGGAAATGATCACACCGCCAGGACCATCGGTTGATACTAGTGGTGCAAAATGCAATGTATCAAGCGATGCTTGCCAGAGATAAGGGTTCTTTATACTTACCGTTTCAGAACGTGTTCTGCCAGAAATTGTCTGTGAAGAAAGTACTATTCCAGATCCACCCGTAAGGGAGCCAAAATTAAGCTTTCTTTTATCTTCCAAAGCTAAGGGTGCCTCTGGAATATCCTTTGTATTATTGGAACATGCAGTTAGGAATAATAGGCACGCAAGATAAAAATGATTCTTCAAAATAAAGTGTTTCCAATTGGTAAGCTTTGCGAAATTTAGCAAAAATAATTCCTTTAAACAACCTAACATCACACAATAAAAATATGTAAAATATTTGAAGCCTTTTTTTTCTTTAAAAAAAACGAAATAGGATAAATTTTTTTGCTAACGCATAGGAGAAAGTATTTCTAAAGTTGCTTACTTAAATAATAGCCGTGCTTCAAGGGGGCTCCGTTTAAAATTATCTTTATAACTTTCTTATGATTACTTTTTTTGTGGACCAGATTGCATTTTTTTAAATAACTATTTTTTAATCATTTCATTGCATATTTGGATTATATTTCTATGAATTTGTGAAAGAGTATGAAAATAGCGTTTATCTTGCTGTTTAGTTTTTTTCTAAATACTGTTAAAGCAACAAAAAAACCTGAAACATCCGCCCAAGAAAAATTTTTTATTGAAAAGTATTCGTTAAAATATGGCATTACTAAAGACGATTTAAAAAAGCTACTTGAAGAAGCAAATTTTGAACATGGTATTAAAAGTTCAAAAAAATGGACGACTTACAGAGACCAGTTTCTTAACAAAGATAGAATTTTCCGAGGTGTAAAATTTTATAAAAAATACAAGAAAATATTTAGCGAAGCGCAAAAGAAATTTGGTGTAAGCCCTGAAGTTATCTTGGGTATTATGGGAGAAGAATCTGAGTATATGTCATACATGGGTAATGTGCCTATTATTGATGCCCTGTCCACAATTGGATTTAACAAAGTTCATCGTTATCCTTATTTTCTTGATGAATTAGCTTCTTATTTACTTATTTGTTATGAACGGGGATGGTCACCAAGGAGTAAAAAAGGGTCTTTCGATGGTGGGATGGGGGGTGCACAATTTATGCCCTCAAACTACCTAAATTATGCTGTAAGTTACGATGGAAAAAGTAAACCAGATCTTTATGAACCAAAAGATTGTATTTTTAGTGTTGCTAACTTTCTTAAACATTTTGGTTGGAAAGATGACAATAATTTTGCATTAAAAGTTAAATTATCACCGAAAACTTGTATTGACAGTAGTATTTGTAATCGTCATGACGTTAAAAAAACCTTAAGTTTTTGGAAAGATAATGGTGTGGAAGGTATCCCTGACGGTTTAGATTTGGGTATGGAAGCTTCTATTGCAACTTTTAACGTCGATGATCTTACTGAGGGTTGGATAATGTTTGCGAATAGTGATGCGGTAAAAGCATATAATCCTACGGACCATTATATAATAGCTGCTTATCTACTTGGAAAAGCAGTGATTGAACACTCTCAGAAATAAATATTTTTTTTAATTCTTTTCTTCTTAAGGAAAAATAACATGTTGAATCTGCTGATCATGTTTTTCAGATGGTAAGGCATTGTAAAATTGCATAGAAAAACCAGCAGATACTGTAATGATTTTTGGGTTCATAGCAATATAACGATCATAAAAGCCTTTTCCATGGCCGATACGGTTGCCGCTTTTATCAAAGGCAATTCCTGGGACAACTAAAATATTTGGTGTTTGTTGTTCAAGGCTGCAATTAGGTTCTAAAAATCCGTAGGTTTTGTTTTTTTGTAGGTCTGATTTTTCGCAGCCAACCTTATGAAAATGTAATTTTTCATGAACACAGCGGGGGTAAAGGGTGCTTAATCCGTGTGAACGCAATATCTTAGCTGTTTCCAAAAGGTCGAGTTCATGGGATAAGGCTGCATAAAGGCCAATTTTTTCACCAACATTTTTACTTAAAGAAAGTAGGGTAGATAAAATTTTTTTTCTTAAAATAGCTGATTCAAGCCTTTTGTGTTTAAGGTTATTTTTTAAAACCCCTAAGGTTTCTTCGCGAATCTTATCCTTTAAGCTCATTTTCGGCAATCGGTGTATTAATACGAATTTCATTTTTGTTAAAAACGACATGGGTTGTTGAGTTTTCTTCAAAAA
>CAYGPH010000011.1:20643-35015 GCA_964351815.1 uncultured Verrucomicrobiales bacterium
GTTTTTCAGTAAAATGTAATTGTAATTTTGGCGATCCATAGGGAGATAGGAAATAAAATTCAAGGGATTTGATATGTTTGCCAGAATGAATAACTTTAGCTTTTGAAAAGCTTTCCGTATCAAATTTAAGATTACCATTTAAAAAAACAGCTATGGGTGTTTCCATGACATCATAGCATGTGGGTTCCGTATCGGGGTATTTTTGGGTTAAATATCCCTTTTCCACAAGTAACACCCCTGGACCAAAGGTTAATTTCATACGTTTATATTTTTTATCTAACCATAAATAACCTTTTTGGTTAGATGGTGCAGAAGATCGATGAAGTACACGCATTGTGATTGGTGTTTGTAAGGTTTTAAACCCATTAATAAATCCTAAACAAGAAGTGATAAAATCATTATCTGTGTTAGGTTTTTTAACTTCTGCAAAAACTGTAAAAGCAAAAAGAAACATTGAAACAAAAAAAAGTTTCATAAAAAATATGGCCTTATTGCAAAAAGCTTTTCTATTTTCTGTAAAGATTCTTTGTGGGCAAGGATTAAAAGAATATCATCAGAACTAATATAAATATTTTTTGGCTTTAATAGAATTTTATTGTTTTGTTGCATAGCAATAACTTCTATTCCAGAGGGGACCTCTATATCATTTGTCGAAAGGCCAAGAATTTGACTATTTTCCCGAACATTCGCCTCTACTAACAAATAACCACTATCACCCAATTGATAGACACGACTTAATGCCTTGTTCCTAGTAAAATGTAAAACGGAGGTAATTGAAATTGCGCCTGGGCTAATGATTGTATCGGTACCTAAACTTTTTACAAGGGAAGCATATTGGGTATTTTTCAAAAGGGTAAGCGTACGCTTAGCACCGTATTTTTTTGCTACTAGAGCCGTAAGAATATTGACACGATCGTCGTTTGTTACGGAAATTAGGGTTTCAATATTTTGTATTTTTACCTCTTCAAGCATTTCCATATCTAGGGCATCGCCATGAAAAATTTCTGTGTTTTTCAAGTGTTTGGCAAGGTTTTCACAACGCTCTTGTGACCTTTCAATAATTTTTGCAGAAATATTATGGATATTATCTTCAATCTCTTTCGCAATATTAAGGCCTATTTTACCACCACCCACAATTATAACTTCGCGGTTTTCACTGGGGTTAGATGCAAGGGTATTGGTAATAATTTGCGTATCGGCTTCAGAGCAAATATAAAAGAATTCATCGCCCTCTTTTATGATAAATTTGGGATCGGCAAAGTAATATTCATTTTCCCGCCTTACAAGAACTATTTGAAAGTAATTATCAATTAAGAGTTTTTCAACCTGTCCAATGGGCGTGTTTTTGATCGGTGATAAGCTGTGGCAGTGCATACCAATAATTTTTACCTTATCATTTAGGGCAGACTTTAGGTCAAAAGCACCTGGGAGTGCAATGTTTCTGCTAACAACATTTGCAACTTCGCGTTCAGGGTTAATCACCACATCTATGAACTGTTTTAGTCCGTGAAAAACATCACTTCGGGTAAAAATATCTTGGCGTAAACGGGCAATTTTCAAGGGAGTTTGATACCTTGTAGCTGCTAGGTAACAGGCAATTATATTTACTTCATCTGTTGATGTGGTTGTAAGAATCATTTCGGCATCTTCTATGCCAGATTTTTCTAAGATTTCAGGGTTTGCACCACTTCCAAGCACAACTTGAACATCAATTTTATTTGCAATCTTATCTACAACCCAAGGGTCACTATCAATAATTGTGACATTATTAAAATCATCGTTTAAGTATTGTGCGATTCCTAAGCCAACTTGTCCGCCACCAATAATGAGAATATTCATTAGAAATCACGAAAATTTTCAATGCCAAGGGATTTCAGCTTCCTGTGCAAAGCTGAACGTTCCATACCAACAAACTTTGCAGTACTTGAAACATTCCCGGCAAAACGATTGATTTGACTTAATAAATATTGTTTTTCAAAACTCTCTCGGGCTTCCCTAAGGGGCATAATAATTAAATCATGACTATTCATTTGGGATACATTCTGGGAGCTTAAAAAAGTTTTTAGTGTTTCGCTGGATATTGTATCCTGATTTTCGTTTAGTCCGTACACAAGCGCTTCTATAACGTTTTTAAGCTGTAAATAGTTGTAAGGCCATTCTAAGGCTTGCAAAACAATTATTGCATCTTTGGTAAACTTTGGTGCTTTTTGCCCAGAACGCTGAGAAACACTTTCAGCAAGAAGATTTGTAAGTTCAGCAATATCTTCACTCCGTGCTTTTAAAGAAGGAACTTGTAGGGTTTTTACAGACAGGCGATAAATTAAGTCGCTTCGCACGGTTCCTTGCTTTATAAGATCGTCTGTTGGTTCCGAAGATGATGCAATAAAACGAACATCTATCTTGTGTTCATCATCGGAGCCAACACGTTTAAAAGATTGGTTTTGTAAAACCCGTTGCAGTTTAGCCTGAACGGGCAAGGGTAACATATGAATTTCATTAAGATAAAGTGTGCCGCCGTTAGCCCGTTCTATAGCACCAACAGTTGTATTTTTTTCTCCATTTTTTAAGATTTCACTGCCAAAAAATTCAGCATCAACAATTGTTGGGTGATAGCGCTCACAAGAAAACACTTCATAGGGCATATGTTTTCTATTGGAATCGTTATGAATTTTTTCTGAAATTTCTTCTTTTCCGGTTCCCTTTTGCCCAGAAAGAAAAATACTTCCATCAAAATTTTGTAATTCTTGCAACTGAAGCCTTAAATTTAAAATAGCCGTACTTGAGCCAGAAAGGCAAAGCTCACTATTGTTTGTTTTTTTTAAATTTTTCACTTGTCGTTTTAAGGATGCCGTTTCAATTGCCCTGGCAATAACGGTCATTAATCTATCGGTTTGAAAGGGTTTTTCGATAAAATCGTAGGCACCATTTTTGATAGCCTTTACCGCAGTTTCAATGGTACTGTGACCACTTATCATAATTACAGGAACAAACGGATGATCTTTTTTTATAATTTCAAGAATTTTCAATCCATCTTGTTCGCTATCACCAAGCCATACATCTAATATAACAACATGGGGCTGAATTTTTTTAACTTCGCGTAAGGCCTGACTGCCGTTATTTGCAACGCGACACTGATAACCTTCATCTGCAAGAATTCCAGATAAAAGTTCACAAATATCTTCTTCGTCGTCAACGACAAGTATATCTAAGTGTTTTGATTTCACTTTTCCGTCCTTGAAAAACTAATTTTCACAAGTGCCCCGTGCAATATGTCACTATGGCTAAAATAAATTTTACCATTGTGATCTTGCACAATTTTTTCCACAATTGCAAGCCCTAGTCCCGTGCCATTTTTGCGTGAAGTGTAATAGGGCTGTGTTAATTGATGCAAATTATCAGGGTTAAACCCTGTTCCATTATCATGTACCAAAATTTCTATATTATTATTATTTTCAAACACCTCCACCAAAATTGAGGGTTGTGGATGCATTTTTTCACGCAGTATATTTATGCTATTTTGTAATAAATTCATAACGACCTGGCTAATCTGCTGTTTATCGCCGTTGAAAGGTAATGTTTCAGGCCCGTTGAATTCAAAGGATATATTTTGGTAAGCATTTTTTTGCAGTTCAATGTTTTCTATAATAATTTTGGATAAATTACAATTTTCAAACTTTGGTTCTGGCATTCTGGCAAACGATGAAAATTCATTCACAAGATTTCCTATATTGTTAACTTGGCGAATAATCGTATCAACACAGTTAGAAAAAACCTTATCATCTTCGGCAACCATTTTTTTGTAGCGTCGTTTCAAACGTTCCGCCGAAAGTTGGATAGGGGTTAATGGATTTTTAATTTCATGGGCAATTTTACGGGCTACATCTGACCATGCGGCTTTTCTTTCACTAATAGCAATAATTTTACTTTGTTCTTTTAACCGAACGGTCATGCGGTTAAAAGCTTTAATTAGGTTGTCAAATTCATTGTTGTAGCTTATTTCTGAAATACGTGTATCGAGGGATCCTTGGCTAACTTGTTCAGCAGCGTCTATTAAACGTGAAATTGGAATGTATAAGGAGTTTGCAAGGGATATTCCTGCCCAGCCTGAACCAAGAACCAGTAAGGCTATAACTAGGGTAAAAAATAATATAAAAGTAAGTTGGATATTTCCCTGCTGAAGTTCTAAACTTGTATAAGCTCCAAGTGCTTGTTTTGCTTTGTTGGTGGCATCAATAACTTCGTTGCTTATTCTTTTTCCTATAAACAGGTATGTTTCCGAAACAGGATCCAGGGGAATTAATGCACGAACAGTATTTCCCTTCGCAATAATAACAATACCATTTGTTTCTGCTTCAAAAATATCTTTTTTAGAAATTTGTTCAAATATTAATGAAAACGTGTAATAGGAACGGGCTATCACACGTCTTTGTTTATCGAATATTAAAGCTTCAGATAAGCCTCGCTGTTCCGATAACTCGGTTATAATATCGTTAAAAACATCTGTGTTATCAAAAACTGAAGATAAAATAGGCCTTAATTGCATGGCTATGCCAAAGGCATCAGCCTCAATAGTTTTGCGGTTTTCTTCCATGTAGCGATCAGCAATGCTGGAAGCTGATTCAATTGTTTGTTTTAAGGGGTCGCTGAATAAGGTTTTAAAGCTTGCATTAAAAAACCATGTGGAAAATATTGCGACACAGGCAGAAGGAACAAGCCCTGTAAGGGTAAAAGTCATAATAAGTTGCAAGTGCAGCTTACTGCCTTTTATACCTTTTCTACGATTCAGCCATAGGCTCACAATTTTTTGCATAACCAGTGTGGCGAACAAAATTAAAAAAACGATAGTAATATATAGATAAGGTAGCGCCTTGTGAATTTCCATACCTTTTGCATAGGAAGATTTAATTTTATATATGGTAAGAACGCTAAAAAAAAGCGTAAAAAATACAACAAGGTACTTGCTATAATGAATTAATGAACGATTCTGTTCAAATTTTTTAAGGAGCTGTTGTATCATTTACGTGAAGTTTATTGGATCGCGATCAATAATAAGCCTTATATTATTTTCTAACTTTAGCACACTAAACCACGTTTGTAGAAAAGTATTCAGGGAAAATTTTGCAGGATAGCTTAGCAAGAACCTTATGCGATACGTATTATTAATTTTATAGCGTATTGCTGGTGCTGGGCCTAAAATTTCTAAATCCGTATGTTTTGGTGCTGCTTTTAAAAGCCTCTTAGCACACTGTTGTAAGCGATTTTCATTTTTACCCTGTATTATTATGGCACATTGTTTTACAAATGGTGGTAAAAAATCTTGCTGACGGCTTTGAAGCTCAGAATTTAGAAAATTTTTAAAATCATAGTTTGCAATGTGCGCTAAAAGTGGATGATTGGGGTTATTTGCTTGAACAAACACTTCTCCGGCTTTATTTCCTCTGCCACATCTTCCCGCAACCTGGGTAAGCTGTTGATAACAGTGTTCAAAGGCTCTGAAATCGCAACGCTCAATATCGCTATCACTATCTAAACATGCTACTAAGGTAATGTTCGGAAAATGGTAGCCTTTAGTCAAAATTTGGGTGGCAACAATAATTTTGGTTGTGTTATCCGTGATTGATTTTAATATATCCTGTCGCGATTTTATTGAGGACATCGTATCACTCGTAACTTCTTGGACCTTAACTTTCGAAAAAAGATTTTGTATTGTTTTTGTAACTTGTTCAATACCTAAGCCAAGTTCAATAGGACTATGGTTATCGCATTCGGTGCAATTATTATTATAGGTTTTTTCAAAGCCACATAAATGGCAACGTAAAATATTATTTTTCTTATGTAAAACCAAACTGCTATCACATTTTTTGCATTTTAAAGATGCCTTGCAACTTTGGCAGTATATAACCGTTGCAAAGCCCTTACGGTTTAAAAACAAAAGAACTTGGCCACCATGTTCGATAGTATGGCTGATTCGTTTATATAATTCAGGATGTAACCAAGGGGGCAGTGTGCTTGTTTTTTCAACACAAGACATATCTAGCAACTTTATCACTGGCATTGCTACATTTTGATATCGCTGACTGAGGTAATAGTGTTGCATTTTTTGCTGCTGAACTAAATACATCATTTCCAAACTCGGGGTGGCACTTGCCAAAATAATAGGAATATTTTCAACCTTAGCACGAAGCAGGGCCATATCGCGGCCATGGTAAAGCATGGTAGTATCTTGCTTGTAGCTTTGATCATGTTCTTCATCAACAATTATCAGCCCTAATTTTTGAAAGGGCAAAAGCAATGCAGAACGGGCGCCAATAATAACACAGGCATTGCCTGATAGGGCGTATTGCCAGATATAATGTTTTTGCTTTGGTGATATTTTAGAATGCCACACAAACGGTTTTACCCCTAAGCGCTTTTCAATTCGCTCAACAAAAGCTGCCGTTAAAACGATTTCGGGAAAAAGGATTAATACTTGTGAATTATTTTTAATATGGTGTTTGCAAATTTCAAGGTACACTTCTGTTTTTCCTGAACCCGTAACCCCCTGAAGTAAAGCTGGAGTATATTCAGAATTTTTGACAAGATCTTCTGATACCTTTTGTTGTTCTTCGTTTAACTTTTCCATCGCAAAGGTATGGTTCACAGCATCTATTGAAAGGTGATCATTACTTTTGGGCAATACAGATTTTGTAACCATACCAATAGGAATAAAATTGTAAGTTGCAAAGGTTTTTAAAAAATTAAGGAATTGAACTGGAAAAACCCATTCACAAATTTCCTTTACAGGCTGTATGTTTGTAATATTTTCAGGGGGGGTTGAAACCTTTTCAAGCACAAGGCCAAAAACGATTTTATTTCTTAAGGGTACGTGAACTATTTGCCCAATTTTTGGCGATGTGTTGGCTGTAGCATAGGTTAAGGGGTGATTTAAAATTGAACCTACGGCTACATTGATGAACATGATTGATAGTTTCTTTCCAGTAGTTCGGTGATCATTTTTTTTGTAAGAGATTTAGATGATTGTGCCGAAACCTTATCAATGATGTTGGCCCATTTGTGGATAGAAAAAAAATTGCGGTCAATTCGTTGGCATAGGAATTTTGATATTTCTGGGTTAATTTTTAAGCCTTTTTCGAACCAAACTTTTTCAAAAATACGCAATATGGTATCGTCATCGGGGTTTTCAATTGCAACAGTACTAAATGTGGAAGCGCGTGAACGCCAATCAGCTAGTTTAATATCCCATAACATGGGTGGTTTTTCGCTTGCGATAATCAATGCTATTTTATGTTCCTTGGCAAGGTTGTATAAATGATACCAAAGTTGGTCATTTTTCACCTTATCAGCATCGTCTACAACGATTACAGGGTGTTTATGTTCCTCTTCAAACCAATGAATAATGTTTTTTGGTAAACTATGACCATTGGCATACGAAATGTTTTTCACTTGGCTAATTCCATAGAGTAAGTGGGTTTTTCCTGATCCATAAGGCCCATAAATGCACGTGAATGGATATTTTTGTGGATTTTCTATTATGGCGAATAAGCTATGAAACGCTAGCTCATTAAAATTAGCAACGATATAGTTATCAAGGTTGTATGATTTTGGGTAGTTAAGCTGTAGGGTAAGTTGTTGCATGAATAACTTAATATTCTCGAGTTAATTGTACGCGATAACGTAACACCATTTCTGTTTTAGGTGCAATATTTATTGGCCAGTATATTTCGCGTGGATTTTCTTTTACGTAATCTATATTACTTCTAACAATTTTACCATGTTCTTTTTTGAAACTAAGATCAACTTTAAGCTTTGCAGTCTGGTTACTTGTGTTTCGAATGATAACTCTGTACGAGGCTTCAGCTATTTTATCGGTTAAATCCTTATATTCTATTTGTTCCATTTCGGAATGAATTTGATCAATAGGTATGTTTTTTTGACCATGCATTTGTTGAAACAATCGCCTTGGAATTTTAATGCTTAATCTATCTTTTATATCTATATCACTAACTTCTATGGTACCAAGCCTTAATAAATTTTCTTTTTTTGTTTTTACATAAAGGGTTAATAAACCAGGTACAAGCTTTTTTTTGATTTGATTGGGATCCACATGTATCCATGTATCTAATGAAAGGGATCGTGTTTCGCCATGTAAATCTTTTAACAAATCTTGGCCAACATCAATACGATAATCTTTTGTAATTTCAAGCTTAGAATAGCTAAACCATGGAAGCTTAATAATTTTTTGACAAGGAACATCGACTAATCTATCGTAAGCCAACCGGTAAACTTGGCTTGATTCAAAGTTTTCACTATCTTCTGAATTGTTTGCGCTAATGAAGCTAAGCTTTGATTGCTCAAAATTTTGTGTGCTCTGGTTATCGAGTTCAATTTGTGCATTAATATTTTCTACATGATCCATTTCTGCTGATAAGGTGAGTACATAGTTCAAACCCCAACTAATGCCAGAAAAATTATAACTAATAGGTGTTTTTAAGGCTAAATCACTATATATGTATAAATAATATTTACTTTTTTCTTCAGTTAAATAAAAAAATCGAATGCAAAGTTTAGGATCATCAAAAATAAGGGAGTTTTGATCAATGGTATTTGGCACAGAAAACGTTGATTCTTTGGCTTTAATATCAATAGTTTTGGTAACAACACCGCTATCGTTATAAATAGTTATATGGTGTTGTGGCACTACGGCTTTATTTTCTTCTGCAGCTAGTAGGGATAAAAAAATTATTGTTAAAGAAAAGAAATAGTTTATTTTTATAGGCACTTTTTTACCTCCAGTTGATCGGAAAAAGGGTGAACTTTTCCCTGAATAGTTTGTCCCTCTTCGTGTCCTTTACCAGCAATTAACAAAATATCATCTTTTTCTAGGGTTTCTATTGCTTTTACAATAGCACTTTTTCGCGATGCTATTTCAATAACTTTTGTTTTATCAATAAAACCTTCAATAATATTGTGGCGAATGATACTTGGGTTTTCATTACGCGGGTTATCATCTGTTATAAATACTTTGTCAGCGTTGTTCGCGGCAACAGTTCCCATGATTGGTCTTTTTAATTGATCACGGTCACCACCACAACCAAACAAAACATAAAGCTTTGCTTTTTGTATTTTTTTAAGACTTAATAAACTTTTTTCTAATGCATCGGGCGTATGGGCATAATCAATAAAGATGCTTCCACCCAATTTTGATGTGCCCATATATTCCATTCTTCCCTTTATGCCTGTTAGTTTTTCCGTATGGGCTAAAATATTTGGAATATTGATTTCACATGAAGTAATTAAACTTATGGCTGCAAGGAAATTTTCAATTTGAAATTCCCCAATTAACGGAAGGGATAAGTTATATGTTTTTTGTTGGTAATGAAGGGAAAAACTATTGCCTTTAGGGGTTTGAACAATAGCATCTGCAAAAAAATCTGCCGTATTATCAAGAATTGAAAAACTTTTTACCTGCGTTTGTTGCAGAATTCTTTGCCGCAACGTTTGGTAAAAGGGTAGTGCCATGTTCAAAATTGCAACGGCATTTTTGGGTAACAATTCCAAAAACAAACGTTCCTTTGCACATTGATAGTTCTGCATGGTTTGGTGATAATCAAGGTGATCTTGGCTGAAGTTTGTAAAAACGGCAGCTTTTATTGGAATTCCATCGCAACGGTGTTGTTCGATGCCAATGCTTGATGCTTCAAAACAAACATAATCGACATGATGTTGCTGCTTCAATTTTGCAAGGGTTTTAAAGAGTTCAATAGAAGTTAGGGTGGTAAGATTTTCTATAAGTTTAAAGCAGTTTTTATCACCAATAGTTACACCCAAAGTGCCAATTGCTGCAGCTTTATTGCCCGCTAAATTTAATAATTTTTGAAAAATGTTCGCAACACTCGTTTTGCCGTTTGTGCCAGTAACAGTAACAATATTTCTAGGGATATCGGGGTAAAAAAGCTTAGCTAGTTTGCCAACTATTTGCTTGGGATTTTTAATTTGCAAAAAAAACACATGCGGATATTCATCCCAAGGGTTGCCTGTAAGGTTTTCTGCATAAACAATAGCTAAAGCCCCTTTTTCAAGGGCTTGTAAGCAATATAGACTGTTTTTTTTGGAATCCGTACAAATATACAGATTACCTGGCAATACCGCACGTGAATCGGCAGTGATATCGGTTAAGCTAATTTTATTATGTTTTCCATTTTTGGAAACAATCTGGTCAGAAAGTTGGGCTATAATGTTTGCTGCATTAATCATGTAAACAAGTTTTTTTCATGTAGTTGTAATTTTTTAACAGCTCATCTTCAATTTCGGTATCAATGGGCGGAACATCTAACAAGGGAATAATACGTGACATAATGTTCTTTGCAACGGGTGCTGCGTTCCAGCCAGCTGCAGTAAAGTTATGGGTTTCAGGAATTCCTTGAGGGTTATCTAACATAACTAAAATTGCATATTTTCCCATACCACCAATGAACGATGTTGTACGTTTATTTCGTTTTCCATAGCCTTTTTTACCTTCTGATTGGTATGCTGTACCTGTTTTTCCAATCACAGGGTAATTATCGACAAAGGCTTTTTTCGATGTTCCCTTTGTAATAACCATTTTTAGCATGGCTTGCAAAATTTTGGCATTTTTTTGATCAATAATTTGTTCAATAGCCTTAGGATTCTTTTGATAGGGTGTTTGTTTTAATAGGGTTGGGGTAACTTTTTTTCCATTATTTAAAATCATAGCCATGGCGCTTATGGTGTGAAGTGGGGTGCTGGCAAAACCATAACCATAGGAAATAGACATTTTTGACACATCCTGCCATTTGTTGGGGTATAATGATCTTGAAACCTCTGGGAGTTCAAGGGTAACTTTTTCAAGCATTCCCAATTTTTTTAAAAATTGTTTTTGCGCATCGCAACTAAATCTTTCTGAGATTTTAATCATTGCAACATTTGATGAATACACTAATGATTCAACAACACTTAAGTGCCTTTCTTTTCCTCTGTAATCTTTGATTGTGTAGTTGCCAATTTCCACGGGCTCGCTTGCATCAAACATACTTTTAGGGGTGATTACACCAAGTTCTAAGGCAAGGGCCACATTAAGAATTTTAAAAGTTGAGCCTTGTTCATAAACCCCTAGGGTATTTCGGTTAAACAGGGCCGCGTTTTTTATCGGTGCATTTGAGTTTAAATCGAAGTCAGGAATAGAGACCATGGCAATTATTTCACCTGTGGAACTATCAAGTACAATAGCATTGGCCGCATCTGCCTTATATTTTTTTATTCCCGCTTGCAATTCTTCGTGAATAATAAATTGTACTCCGACATCTAATGAAGTTTGGATGGGTTGATGAATAAGATGATTTTCAAAATAATACTCAAGGCCACCCTTGCCAATATTATCTTGATTTGATCCCCCTAAAACATGGGAAAAAAGTTGCCCTTGGGGGTATACTCTTCGTTGATCTTCGCGCAAGTATAAACCAGGAATTCCAAGCTGATGAATTTTTTCCTGGAGCTTTGGTGTTAAATGCCTTTTTATCCAAACGAAATTTTTGTTGTTTTGTTTAAGTTTATCCTCTAACTGTTGCGTATCGAGGGTTGGAATAATAATTTTTAAAGCTTTTAAAACTTCTTTTGGGTTGTCAATTTTCTTTGGATTTGCGTAAAGAGATGCCGTTATAATTTGCGTGGCAATGATTGTTCCCTTGCGGTCTGTGATTTCGTGTCGTTGCAGAAATTCATTTTCAAAAAAACTATTGTTATCAGAATTTTCACGCAATAGCATAACACTAGTAAGTTTTATAAAAACAAAAGAATAACAAATACAGATAGCTACAGTACATAGAATTGCCCTGTGCCTAAGGGTGGACAATATATTTTGAAAATGGCTAAAGTTCCAAGTTGCAAGCCTATAAAAAAATGATGAGGGCGTTTCTATGACCATTAACGATGCTTTACTGAATTCATTTTTTCAAAGCCGGAAATTGTTAAATTTTGCTTGGCTTGAAGTGGTTTAAAGTTTAGGTGTTTTTTTATTAACTTTGTTAATCTTTGGGGAGATTCAAGATACTCTTTTTCCGCGTTTAAAACTTGCAAATCCTTTTTGCATATTATGGTGTTTTTTTTAATAATTTTTGATTCTTGTTCAAGTTGAATAACATCGTATTTGACTTTGAATAAGCCAAATATCGTTAATGCGGCTAAAATAGTAAAAACTATGGTTAATCGTATTTTTTTTTCTACCACTTGCTAAACAACCTTTTTCTGATAAACCCTAAGTTTTGCTGAACGTGCACGTTTATTATAGCATATTTCTTGTCGACTTGGTTCTAAAGGACGTTTAATGAATGGCTTCCATGAAATATTTTGTGAATTTACCTCTATTGTTTTTTTACAGCTTTGTTTCACAACTCTTTCTTCAAGGCTATGAAAAGTAATAACAATAAGCAACCCGTTTGGAACAAGCACGTCTGCCGCAGATTTTATAAGTTCCCCTATTTCTATTAACTCATTATTTACGTAAATACGCAAGGCTTGAAATGTTCGTGTGCATGGATTTGTTGGTCCTGTTTTAGGAATAATGTTCAAAATTATCGTTGCCAAGTCTAAAGTGCTTTCAATGGTTTTTTTCCTGCGCGACTCAACAATTGCTTTGGCAATTCTTCTTGAATGCCTTTCATCACCATAATGGTAAATAATATCTGCAAGATCAGTTTCTGAATAACTATTTACTATCTCACGTGCTGTTAGGGAATCTTGCATGTTCATACGCATGTCTAAAGGACCATTATTTTGAAAGGAAAAACCCCTTGCACCCTCATCTAGCTGAAAGCTAGATACACCAAGATCAGCTATCAGAATATTAGTAGAATTTGCTGCAAGATGCTTGTTCACCGATGAAAAACTATCATGGATAAAATGAAACTGATTAGGGTAGGTGTCGCTAAAAATTTTTGCCCTTTCTATTGCCGCACTGTCTCGATCAATAGCAACGATATTTGTTTTTTTGCATTTTTCCAGTATCGCCTTTGTATAACCGCCTCCACCAAATGTCGCATCAATAATTGTTTTTTCTGTGCCTTGTATAAAAGAACAGACTTCTTCAATCATAACCGGAATATGCATGGACGAATTTTATGTAACGGAAAGGTTGTTATCTTAACTTGTAATAAAATATTTTTCAACTTTTTCTTAAATATTTTTTATGTCAGAAAATATTGCTCGTTTATATGGATTTAAAAGCATTAAAAAACTAATTTAGAGTTTTCTTCATTTCAAAGTAACAAGACAATTTCTAATATCCCTTTTAATACCAGCATAGAGTTGCTTATCTGGATGATGAGCTAATAAGGATTCAATTATATCATGCACCTTACATTTAGCATTAACTCTATACTCGGTTTTAGTTATACTTTTAACTTCATCTCTACTTATAACAAGTAATGAAGGCTTGATATCACATGGTATATCTAGGTGAACACTAAAGTGATTGTTTATTTGTTCAAATTTAAATCCTTTACTTATTAATCTATCCCATATACCTTGTTCTTCCATATACTTTTTAAACTCAGTCCAATTATGTTGGTCTTCTTTAAGGTGGGTAATTAAGAATTCCCTATAGGCAGTGTGCATTTCCTGAAAGGCTTCTTGATTTTTTATAGGTTTTCCTTGTCCCTCTTTCTCAGGAAACAAGTTGTGAATGTATGGTCGAATAGTAGATGGTGTTGCCTCGGTTAAGGGAAAAGCCGCAGTTAACGCAGCATCATCGTGAGACTGCCCTAAGATCTTTATGAGATTGTTTAATTTATTAGAAAGCACGCCCGGTACTTTAATTCCACTATTATCTTTACCATCAGAAATTTGCTGAAGAACTTGGTCTTCTATAAATGCCTTTGGCGGTCCCTTTGATTCATAGCTTTTCTTCTTATAGGTGTGTGACCTCTCCGAATACAATTCAGCTATATCAGCATCAATACTATCAAACAGCTTGCCTTCACCACAGTTGTTTAAGTATACCTTTATACCTTTCCTAACAGCATAATCTGTAATATCTAATACCCAAGCTATTTCCCATAGGTAACACTTATCTTCCATCATAGATCTTAGGGTCGGTTCATAGACTAATGTATTCTTAGCGTTTGAAATTGCACTACCACTTTCATAAAACTCTGTACAGATAGTGGTAAGCGTTTTTTTGCTATGGGTACTTTTGTGTATGGTATAATGTTCTTTAATATAAGCAGCACGTTGCTGATAGTATTTACCGGTTTGTTTGCCTGCTGTTTGTTGTATTATATGATCACAGGTAGCAAGGAAAGGGGGAAGGTATGTACTGGAGGTAATTGTGCTTTGGGGGGGAGTATTATCGTCTTCTT
>CAYGPH010000012.1:0-34477 GCA_964351815.1 uncultured Verrucomicrobiales bacterium
AAGCACTGGTGGAGCCTACCGGGATCGAACCGGTGACCTCTTGCATGCCATGCAAGCGCTCTCCCAGCTGAGCTAAGGCCCCAATTAATTAATTAGTAATGTGACATTTTTCCCCCTTGTTGGCAAGTGAAATTGCCGCTAAATCATAAATAAAGAGAGGTTTTCATGAAATGGGATGATCAGGGTTTAGTTTTGGCACTAAAACCTTTTACGGAAAGAAAAGTGTTAATCCAACTTTTTACCGAACAAAAGGGAGTTGTCAATGCCATTATGTCAAAAACAAAAAACCTTGCTGCCAATGTTGGAGATTGGGTAAATATCTATGCATCAGCCAGGCTAGAACAACATATGCCAACGGTAAAAATAGAATTAAAGAAGGCTTTTTTTTACCTTACCCTAGGTAACCAACATAAAAGTTTAATGTTGCAATCTTTGACTCAAATTTTAAAAACTTTTTTGCCCCAAAGCCATGCTTACCCAAAATTGATTGGTACCATACTCGAATGCTTGGAAAGCTTACAGCAAAATGATTTTTGTTTAAAAAATTACTGTTTGTTTGAAAAACGATTTTTGCAAGAATTCGGTTTTGGCCTTGATTTACATGCCTGTGCCGTGACCGGTGTTAAGGAAAACTTAGCATATGTTTCGCCAAAAACTGGTAGGGCAGTATCTGCAGAAGGTGCGGGGCCTTATATTGATAAACTGTTGGTTTTACCAGCTTTCTTTTTAGATGAAAGCTTAGAGCCTAAGAATAAGTGTATTTTGCAGGCATTAGAACTAACTGGATATTTTATAGATTATTTTGTTACCGACAACTATCATTTTTTGCCAAATTCTCGTATTGTACTTCTTAAAAAATACCAAGAAAATTACATTTACAAGAAAGTTGGCTAATGTTGTATACTATTAAGAAAAAAATGTTTTTAAATTTTAGTTTTTTCCTATCGCTTTTTTTTGGTGCTTATAACGCTTCTGCGTTTGCCGATGAATCTCACCCTAGTCGTTACGAATTGTTGGAAGAAGCCGAAAAAACCATAAAGAATAAAGCAGTGCTTGCTTGCTATGAAATTGCCGTGGTGAATTTTTGCAATAGGAATTTTTTTGAAGTAACTAAAGAACTTTATAAGGCAGAATTACCCATAGCAGAATCATTTTTATTTTGGCGCAATCCCAAAAATAGGGTTATTGATGATGAAAAATATAACGTTTGTAAAAACTTTCTTGTTCAGTTTTTTAGTAAAAATCCAGGTGATATGACAGCACTTGAAGCACAGCGAAATAGTGATAGATTAAACAGATTTTTTTTAGATGCTTGGTTTAAAAACGATAAACATACGCTTTTAGCTTTTGAACAATGCTTACTTGACGAAAGTATAGATTTTACCCAAGAAAAACTATATGAAATGATTCAACTAGTTGGCCTGTTTAGTTCAGTTAATCTAGAAAAGGATGTATCTATAGAGGAAGCTAGCAATGTGTTTTTTTCTAATTTAGATAATCTTCCGGCTGTGGTGATAGATAACGAAAAGGTACAAAGGATTGCAGAAAAAATTATTCAACCCTGTTTGACAGCTGATTCTCCTGATTTTTTAACAAACTATTTTCATCAACTGAATAAATTGTGTGCAGTGCTTTAATATTAAAAAACATCTATTTAAGCTGTGCTTTAGTTAAATGGTCATCCTAATATATTTAGGGTAATGTTTGTTCAATGTTTTATCATTTACAGGGTGAAACCTATATTTTTTGATACCGTTATTCTTTAAACTGTTGTTCAACCCGTTCCGCAACTTTTTTGAAAACTTTTGTGCATTCACCCACAGCGTTAACGTGCCCCTTCAACTGTTTAGATGATGTGTTCGTTTTTTCAGCGTTGCCAACAACGGCTTCAACAATATCGGTTAATTGTTGCGAAATACCCTGGATGCCACGCATACTAGCTTGCATTTCACTTATGAAAGAATTTTCAGCATTAACAATGTTCAAAAGATTTTTATTATTTACGGCTGTTGATTTAATATTTTGGCCCATTTTGGTGATTGTGCTTACAACTGCCTGGGTAGCATCTTGCATGGCATGAATTTGTGCCGTAATTTCTTCCGTTGCTTGCGATGTTTGTTCTGCAAGGTCTTTAACTTCAGAAGCAACAACCGAAAAGCCTTTTCCTGCATTACCAGCCCTTGCAGCTTCAATGGTGGCATTAAGTGCTAGTAAGTTCGTTTGATTAGCAACTTCACTAATAATTTTTACCACTTCACCAATTTTACTTACAGCTTTTGATAAAGATTTTACGGTTTCATCAGAATTTTGAAAGTTTTTCTCATTTTCTTCGGAATCTTGCATCGTTTCGTTTAAATTTTTTACAATTCTAGTATTTTGCTTCGTAATGTTGTCTGAAGAATTTACTACCTTTTCCGTTTGTTCTGTAAAACGGTTGCTAATACTTTTTAACGATTGAATGACAACCGAACAATTTTGGCTATGTTCAGAAACATCTCGGCTAATTTGCCCAAGCGTTTGTGATGTTGTTTGAATTTCATCTATGTTAATAAGTATTCGGCTTTTTACCACATGGCGAATAAATTCTTCATGTTTTTTGATTTCAGCGTCACGGCTTATGGCATCGATTTGATAAAGTTGCATGAGATCAAAAATAACAAGATCTTGAAGATGATTAATAAGCTTTACATCCTTATTACTTTCAAGAATCCAAGGATTTAGTGATTTTAAAACCTTACTATAAACTTCTTGAATAAGAACAACACTAAGGTTATGTTTTTTTAAAATTTTAATTATATTTAAGGTATCACTACGGTATTCAATTGAAAAATCGTAGTTTAGCAAAAAATTCCAATGTTCTAAGAGTTGGCCTTGTAAAACACTTACATAGTCACTATTTTCAGGGCTGTTTTCATTGATAAAGCTTTCTACAGAACTATTAATAACATTGTTGATCCGTTGCTGGAACAATGCCCGATCCAATTCGATAGAATCTAAAACTGATTTGTCTAGTGTTATGGCCATGAAATACTTTGACAGCATGCTAGCTTTAAACTACACCTAAAATATTGCGATTTTATTAATATTCAGTTTATAAAAGAGGTTTTTTTTGTCTATTAAAAAAGAAAAAATTATTGTGCTGTTTGGTGGCTGGGGCCCAGAGCGTGAAATTTCCTGTTTATCGGCTAAATCCGTTATCGAAGGGTTAAAAAACCTAGGGTATCAAGTTTTTGAACATGATTTAAAACGTGATTTGAAAGAATTTATTGATTATGTGCAAACAGTGGTGCCTGACCTTGTGTTTAATACAATGCATGGTCCTATTGGTGAGGATGGCACTATCCAAGCAATTCTAGATTTTATGCAGGTTCCCTATACGAATTCTGGGCTTTTAGCATCGGCATTAGCCATGGATAAATGGCAAACATACCAAGTATTTAAAGCTGCTAATGTGCCAACGCCTGCTACCCAAAAAATATGCATTAAGGGTTATGTTCCAACCTTTCCATGTGTGTTAAAGCCTATTAACCAGGGGTCAAGCTTTGGGGTTAGCCTAATAAAAAATCTGCACGATTGGCAAAAAGCCATGGATGATTGGAACTATGGTGATGAAGCTATTGTGCAAGAATATATCCGCGGTTTAGATATAGATGTAGTTTTATTTAATGGGAAATCCATAGGCACCATGGAACTTGAACTTGGTGATGGCCATAATTTTAATGACTATGAAGCAAAATATATCGATGGTCATTGTAAGTTCCATACGCCTGCGCGCTTAAGTGAAGCGGCGCTAGCACAAGCGCATAATGCCGCTGAAAAAGCCTTTATTGCCCTTGGTTGCAAAGGATTGGCCCGGGCAGATTTATTATATTACAATGAAAAAATGTACGTGCTGGAACTGAATACCCAACCTGGTTTTACAAAATTATCGGTTTGCCCGCAAGTTTTTAAGGCTCAAGGTATAGAATTTGAAAACATGCTGAAAATGATAGTAGATTCGTCTTTATGTTAAAAAAAATTGAACCCTTTAAAACAAAAAAAATTATAAAAGCAAGGGTAAGGAATAATGCCACCCTTAGGCAGAAACGGCTAGCTCCATGGTATAAAAAACCTAAATTTTGGTTGAATTTGCAACCGCTCATATTTTTAGTTGCTTTCGCGATGAGTAGTTATCCAGAAAAAATATGGGATACGACCAACCATGCCTGGCATAACTGGTTAACTTCCCATGGTTTTATCGTGAAAACTGTTCAAATTCATGGCAACCAAAGAATTCCTAATACCTTTTTCGATAAATTTAAGACAAAATATACTTCACAAAGTATGGCTAAACTTGATATACATACTGTTGTTGAAAATTTGAAAACACAGCCTTGGGTAAAAGAACTTATTGTTAAGCAAAAGTTTCCTAATCAATTGGTCGTTCACATTGTAGAACATAAACCCTATGCATATTTCGAGCATGATAAAAAGCAATATTTTATTGTGGCAGATGGAAAAAAAATTGCTACAAAGGCAAAACCCGTTGATAAATTACCACGTTTTATGGGTGAAGGTGCTGCCGAAAAGGCGGAGGGGTTATTAAAAAAATTACAACTTTTTCCAAATTTTCTAGATAAATGTGATACATTTGTACGTGTACATGGCTACCGATGGAATATTTACCTTAAAAATGGTATGTATATTAAATTGCGTGATAAAAATTTCGCAGAAGGTATAAAACAGTTTTATAAGCTGCAAGCTCAGTTGCCTATGCTTAGTCAGCAGGTTGATTATGTTGATCTTCGTAACCCACAAAATGTTATTTTAGGTACGAAAAAAGCATAAGTTTTGTGGCATTAAAAATCTTATTTACGATTAATTTTTAGGGCCTAGACCAGCATGAGGTTATTTTTTTCATAATTTCCAGAGAGTTATAAGGAGATTTTTTCTAAAACCTAAAAGCATACTTTTTTTTCATTAGTTTAGCAAAACCGTTAATTAAAAGTATCAGCCAATAAAGTTATGCTATTGGTTAGTTTTTCCCTTAAACTAAGCCAACAAAGGCATTATCACATAGGTTTCTTTATTATTGTTTGCAGGCTTAATAATCATTGCCGATTCATTAGAACGTAAATGCAAATTAAGATTATCGTCTTTGATTAAATTGGCAACATCTAAAACATACTTTACGTTAAAGCAAAGATTAAGATTTTCTTGCAAATTCGACTGAATATCTACCTCTTCCTCGGCAGCACCTAATTCTTGGCTATAGGCTGATAATTTAGCATGGTTATTTTCCAAGGCAAAGCGCAAGGCACGGTCGCGATCTGTAATAATTGTGCTTACCCTATCGGCAGCATCGGCAAGCACCCTGGTATTTACTTCAACACGGGGATAATTATCAACGGTTATTGATTCTACATAATCAGGGAATTTTCCTTCCACAAGTCGCGCAGTAAAGTTCACAACCTGCTGTCCTGTTTGATAGTTTATTTCAATGCGACTATCTGATAGTCCAACATCAATCATTTCTTGCCCTTCATCAAGCAAGCGTCGTATTTCATTAATTGCTTTGCGCCCAATAATTACATTTGGCATATCCATTGAACCTTCTGGTGCCAAAATGCTCACACATGCCAAACGGTGTAAATCCGTTGCAACTGCACGCAGATTCATTTGACCACTTTCTTCTACAAGGTGGAAATAAATACCATTTAAGTGATAACGACTTTCATCCGTCGACATGGAAAAACGCGTATGGTCTATCATGTAAACAAAATCATCTGATTTAATTTTAAACTTATGGGTAAGAAGAGTTTGCGTAATTTCAGGGAATTCATCGGGGCTAAGGCCAGGCAAATTAAAATTTGAGCGCCCGGAACGAATAGCCAACTGATCATTTTCACCTAAAGTCAGGGAAATTTCCCCTTCAGGCATTTTTTTTATAATGTCATGAAGAACATGGGCTTGTACACAAATACGGCCGGCAATACTTATTCGAGCTGGCAGCGTTTCTGTTAAAGCCATATCTAAATCAGTAAACGTAAGGGTTAAACCTGCTTGGGTTGCGCTTAGTAAAACATGGTTCAAAACCGGAACGGTAGAACGTTTTTCAACCACATTTACCCCATGGGTTAGTGCCTTTAAAAATGGGCCACGTTGTAAGATTAAATCCATTTGTTTAACTCCTATAAATAAACATTAACTTTGCATGCTGCGTTTTAAAATTTCAATATCATTGGCAAAATCAGCATCTGTACTTGCAATTTCCTTAACCTTACGTACGGCATGCAACACGGTGGTATGGTCACGGCCACCAAATTTTCTTCCTATTTCGGGCAATGATTTGCTAGTAAAGTGCTTTGACATATACATAGCTACCTGACGAGGCCGAGCAATGCTTTGCATACGACGGTTTGAAACCATATCTGACATTTTAATATTATAATATTCTGCAACCTTACGTTGTATTTCTTCGATTGTTAACCGTAAATCATTCGAACGCAGTAAATCAAGCAGAACTTCTTGGGTCATGTCTAAATTAATTGTACGCCCAACCAGATTAGCATGGGCAAGGATTCTGTTTAAGGCACCTTCAAGTTCACGGATGTTTGATGTGATTTTAAACGCTAAAAATTCTATAACATCCTTTGGTACAACCTCGTTCAAGGATGCAACCTTAGCATGCAATATGCTTAGACGTAATTCATAGGTGGTGGGGTGAATATCTGCTACCAATCCCCAACCTAGGCGTGATTTTAGGCGTTCTTCAATATTTTCTAAATCCGAGGGAGATTTATCGGCTGATAAAATTACCTGGTGATTTTTATCTACTAAAGCATTGAAAGTATGAAAGAATTCTTCCTGTGTAGATTCTTTGCCACTAATAAACTGTACATCGTCTATCATGAGCACATCAACCATACGGAAATGTTCTTTAAATGCAGCTGTATCTTTAAAGCGTAATGCCCTTACAAATTGATACATAAATTTTTCAGCAGAAAGGTAAATGACCTTACGTTTCGGATGTAATTCACGAATTTTCCAAGCAATTGCATGCATAAGGTGGGTTTTACCAAGGCCGACCCCACCATATAAAAAAAGCGGATTAAACATGGGTTTAGGGGATTCTGCAACCCTTAAAGCTGCCGCATAAGCAAGTTCATTTGGTTTACCAGCAACAAAGTTCTCAAAGGTAAAGCGTCTGTCTAAATTTGCGCCTGAATAGTTACTTTCTTCTGATTCATAGGCAGGCTGAGACCAATCAAGACCACTGGTAGGTGCTGATGAAGGCACAACAGATATGTTGTTTTTTTTAAGAATATTCCCTTGCATAGTTGGCTTAGCCATTTCGCCATGAAGTTCTAATTTTACCGATGAAATTATTGTGTTTACTTGCGACCAAGCACTTTTTAAGGAATCCATATAATGGCTAGATACCCAGTCAATAACAAAGGGGTTATTTGTACCTAAAACAATTTCTGTGCCTTCCATACCCAACAGTTCTAGGGGCTGAATCCAGCTTTTAATGTGCGCTGCACTATACTGATCTGTTAAAATATCGATAACAATTTGCCATTGCTGCTGCAACATATCCGTTGGTTGCAAACGATTAATTGATGGTTTTACAACAGGTTCTGAATGCTGCAATGTGATATCAAGATTTTTTTTAAGAACAGGAGTATTCAAGGAACAACAACTAAATATATCTTCATTAAAAATTAGAGGAGCCTGTGGAAAAACACAAGCCCCTTGTGGATAAAATTTGAAAAAGTTGAAAAATTAAACGCTAAATTCTACGGATTTTCTTGGTCTTTCAGTCTGCGTTCTCATAAGCTCTGTCGTATCATCGTCATCACCTAGTTGTAATACAACAGAATCAGCGGAGTATGATAATGTTGCTGGATTAAAGCCTCGTATTAGATCTCCTGGCAAGGATTGGGTATCTGTATTCATTGATGTTTTATCCTTTCCTTTAAGGTTTGATTCACTTTTTGAACGTTTAAGGGTGTAAGGTGGCTCACTAATATCAAGGGGGGTAAAATCGCTGCTAATTTCATCGCTTATAAAGAATTCTTTTGTTTCATTAGCTGGTGATGCATCGCTCTCAAAGTAATCATTCGTGTTATCAACCGGTAGTGCATCATCCAAATTTATTGTTGCAACCGTGCTTGTTGGGGTCATTTGATGTTTGTCTGGATCAACACAGCTAAATCCTCCACAAAACCAATTCCAAGGGGCATATTTACTTTTAGAGAATGATTTTTTTGCCTGCGAAAAGCTATTTATGTTTTTGTATGCCCTATGTGCTTGCTTTGCAATTATGGGCGCTGTAAAAGATAATAAATATTGTGCATCGGCGCGTAATTGTTCCGAAGATTCTGATTCGTTTAATCCAGCTTTGGCTAAGACTACAGGTAACATAACATTATAAGATTCAATAACCATTTCTAGGGCACCACGCATCGTTGATAACCTATCTAACTTAATACCATTGTTAGTAGTACCACTGGCCTGTTCCCTATATACTTTATAAACAAAATCTTTATCATTAAAAATTTTTGTAAACTTTACATTGAAATCTTGGCCATGTTCCCTAACATATGCAGCGATAATTTCTAAGCCTATATAGCTAAAATCATCCTTATTTAAATCACCAACAGCATCTTCTAAAAGGAAATAACGCAAGATGTCTGCAGCAGACTTTGATTTTGCAGCGTTTGTAGAAAAATCAAGTACAGTTTGTTCAACTTTGCTAGCATCTGATACACGGTGTACGTTCTTCACATTCACTATCGGTGAATCAGCATTTTCTTGTAAACCTAAAGAATTAGAAGCGTTTGCAAAAGTAAAGCCTACAAAAGCTGCTGATAAAAGTGTTTTTTTCATAAATGAATTAGCCATAGTATTTTCCCCTGATTTAAATTTAATTTTTATCTGTTAACTATTTAGAAAATAAGGTTAACAAAAGGTTAACAACTTTTACTGCATAAGCAGAAAATTAAGGTGAATAGTGTACTAAGTATAAAAGCCAAGCAAAAAAAAAGTCTTAACAAGGCTACAAAATGCTAATAAGATAAACAGGGTTGCCGGAAAATATTCATCTATGTGAAAGCGATTGTATTAATATATCTTTTACAATAAAATTTATATTAATTCATATAAATTTGTATATGCAAAATAATTTTTTCCCAAAATCTATGAATGCTCATTATAAAAAAATGTTGCTTTTAGCCTTATTAGCTATTTCCATGCCCTTTTCTTGCAATACGTTGGCCGCAATAAAAAGTACCCTACCTTCTAATTATGGCGACCCACTTATACATACTATTGAATTTTATGGTACACTATTCGCATGCTTCGTTTTTTTAGGGTTATACTTATCCTTAATAAAATTTCTTAAACCGAAGTCACTTTATATCGTTTTAACAAGCATTTTTTTAGCTTTTTTTTCCTTATTTTGCTTCTTTTACCCTATGGCAGAGCAGCTGCGTTGGAGTTCAGAAAGTATAGTACAGGCCCAACAAGCTAATCCTTTTTTTGCAGGCTTTATTCCATTACTTGGACATTGGTTTATAAACTTGTTTTATATTTTTGCACAAATGTGGCAATTTTTTGCCTTTTCTATACTATTTTGGCAGCTAGTTAACCTTTTATGCAATTTAAAAGAAGCCAAAAAATATTACGTTTTATTTGCCTTTTTATGCTTTATTATCGGAACTTTTTTAGCGGACAAATTAATTTTGTTTAGCATCAGATTTTGCGGTGGTCATTCGCTAACTAGTTCGCTTAAGACCCACTTTGGGATAGTTATCGTTAGTTTGTTCGCTACGCTTACTATATTATTTTTTATTAAGCATGCAAATCTGCAAGTAGAAAAGGTAGAAAATAAAAGCAAAAATAATGAAAAAACTAACATTAATTTGCATAAATACCTCTCATTAATTAGTATTACAATAATTTTCTATTCCCTTTGTAATTATTTTTTTGATAAAGTTTTTAAGGCAAATATCATGCAAGCATTTCAAGACCCACATCAGTACCAAAATTTTATGTCTAACCTTTCTACTTCTAAATTAGGCATTGCTGCTACCTTGATTGGTTTTATCTGCGCATATTTTGCAATACGTAACCTAAGCATAAGGAAAATGTTATTCATTGTTCCCTTATCAATGCTGTTTTTTGCATTGTTATACATATTATCAATATATACTGGTTGTTTGAATTTCTTAACTGCCTTTGTATCTTCAGAAAATTTAACCATAGACCTAATTATTGGTGTAGCTTTTCTTAATATCTTAGGGGGCTTTATTTCAATAATATTTTTGGCTTCGCGGCAATTACTTTACATTCCTTTGCCGTTAGGTTTTAAAACGAGCGGTCATGCCATCGTTGAAACTATTGCTCCTGTCATTTTTAAAATTATCATTATGATATTTACTACTTTACTTGTGGGCACTTTTGGTGGAAGTATATCTTATATCAATTTAATCCCGCTATTTTTAAGCATTATTATAGTATTATCGATAATATGGATATTTATAAACCTTCAGTTAACGGCAAAATTTAATAAGGTTTCAAGCATTTAGTTGTTATGGTGTCAGCCACTTAATATTTTATTAAAGTATAAGTCTTATAGTTAAGGTTAGTTTCTAGAACATTTGTACATAAATGCGTATTAATTTTATTAAAGTTTTTTTTGTAGCTGGTTTGTATTTATTGAACCTGAATGTTTACGGTGAAGAACAGGAAAGCCCTGTTAAAAGCCCGAATGGTCAATGCCAGGTGACTGATTACATTGAATGGGATAATCAGTTAAAAAAATTAGTAACTTTGTTTTCTGATCAAAATTCTAATTTGCAAACTTTATCTTTAAAAGTTGGTGATACTCTATCAGAAACAGACATTGATAATATCAACACCTTAAAAAATAACATGGCAATTTTATTTACGAACATTAAAGCTACGAGTGATGCTATTGATAATTGTAATGAAAAGGCTGGGTCTTAAAATTTAGATGTACTGAACGAATAGGCTGTGATTATATTAAATCAACGTTTTCAAGGTCCTTGTTTATGAATTATACGTGTTTAACAGCTTTTTTTGCTGTTTTAAGAAAGTTATAAAGCATAAGTTTGAAAGGAAAAGTAAACCTTGATAACATCCCTATGTATTAGAGATAAAATTTAAAAAAACCTCATATGAAAGTACGAATTGATAACAATCCCATAGAATACAGTACTGCTCTTGGGGAAATGCAGGAAATCTTAAGCCAGGTGCAAGCGGGTTCAGATAGCACCTTGTGGATGCTTCAACACAACCCTGTGTACACGGCAGGTACTTCGGCAAAGGATATTGATCTTTTAACCCCACAATTTCCCGTTATTAAAGTTGGTCGCGGAGGAAAACACACATACCACGGTCCTGGCCAATTGGTTGGATATGTAATGGTGGACTTAAAAAAATATCAGTTGTCCATAAAAGACTTAATCCATAAAATAGAAAGCAGTCTGATAGATACTTTGCAAATATACGGCCTTAGGGGCACAATCAAGGCCAATAGGGTTGGAATTTGGCTAGATGCAAATGAAACAAAGCCAGAACGTAAAATAGCGGCTTTAGGTCTTCGGGTTTCTAAGGGTGTTTCATGGCATGGATTTAGTTTAAATATTAACCCTAACCTTGACCATTTTAAGGGCATTGTTCCATGCGGGTTATCAACTTTTGAAGTTACCTCCTTAGAAAACGAAGGCAAGAATCAGAAATTTCATTCGGTTGCTAATGCTATAGGGGAAATATTTCCTAAGCACTTTAGCGGTCTAAATACAAAAGCCCCATAAAACACAATACGGTCAATGCTTGGAAAACAATCCTAAGGCGCATAAGTTTATTGCTAAGTTCAGGGTTACTCTTAGTACGAAACATGCCAAAAATCCCCACAGCAAGGACAAACAAAGTCCCCAACAGAAATGTAAAAAAAAGAAATAATAAGATATTTTTCATTTAATTTTCAAAAAAACAATTTTTTTGCTTAAAAAAAATAAGCTATGCTACATTTCACTATTACAAAGCGTTAAGTCAGGCGTGTCAACAATAAATCAACGTAAAAATATAATGGTAGAAGAAACCCCAAGCGTAAAATCTTTTCCTTTGATTCCTTTTATAACACTAGCTTGTTGCTGGATTTTTTACATGTATGAATATGTTTTGCGTGTATCTACAGCTGTAATAGCGACTAACCTGATGATAGATTTTTCCATATCAGCAAGTATAGTTGGCACGATATCTGCCATATATTATTTTTCTTATGTTCCGTTACAGCTACCTTGCGGGATAATGGTTGATAAAATTGGTCCCAGGAAGGTTGTTACCTTATCGGCAATTTCCTGCACCCTTGGATGCTTACTATTTGCAATTGGTGATTCAATCCCCTTAATAATGTTTGGAAGATTCCTAATGGGTGCAGGTTCTGCTTGTGCATATATGTGCTGCCTAAAGGTTGCAATACATTGGTTTGATTATAAGTATTTTTCCCTTATTGCAAGTTTGTCTATGGCTATGGGGACTGCTGGTGGTATTTTTGGCGGGACCCCCTTAGGGCACATTGCAAATAGTTATGGCTGGCAAAAGGCAATATTTTTCCTATCAATAGCTGGTTCTATAATAGTTGTTATGGCTTGGTTTGGTATTAAAGATAAAAAAACAGCAGAGGATCACAGTAAAAAAATTGGCTTCATAGCATCAATTAAAATTCTTTCCCAGAACAAGCAAAACTGGATTATTGGTTTTTTTGGTTCAATGATGTATTTACCCCTTTCTGCATTTGCAGAACTTTGGGGCGTGCCTTATTTTATGTTGCGCTACAATATTACGAACACCATGGCTGCAAGGGCCTCTTTAATGGTTTTTATAGGTTATGGACTAGGTTCTATTTTAGGATCCTTGTTATCGGAATATTTTGAAAATCGCAAAAAAATATTATTATCAGGTGCCGTTATTTCCTTAATAAGTTACTGTACAGTTTTATACATGCCAGGATTAAGTTTTAACATAATTTTATATATCATGCTTGTTTTTGGCCTTTCTTCTGGATCTGTTGTTTTATATTTTACCTGTGCAACGGAAAGTAATCCTAAAAATTTAAGTGGAAGCGTAGCGGGTATGATTAACGCAATCGTTATGATTAGCGCAATAGCCTTTCAGCCCATTCTTGGTTTTGTCATAGATTATTTGTGGGATAAAACATTTACAGCAGAAAACTTGCCAAATTACACAATAGCCAATTATGAAGGAGCTCTGGGCTGGGTTGCGATAGCCCTTTTATGCGCGTTAACCCTGGGTTTTTTCATAAAAGAATCATTTCCTAAATTCAAAGACTAGACCAAAAGCTTTTAAGCAACTATCATAATCACATGGAAAGTATAAGCAAAGCTTCGTCATCTTCAAGTCATGCATGGCTTATTTGGTTTGTTGCAGGGGCTTTTTACTTGTATGAAATGGTTCTACGCGCTGGTGCAGGTGTTATGGCCAGCGGCATTATGGATACCTTCTTTATTAATGCAACAGAGCTTGGTGTTTTAACATCTTTTTACTACGCTGCATATGTTATTATGCAAATTCCCGGTGGAATCCTTGTAGATAGGCTCGGGCCTAGATTTGTTGTTACTTTTTCCTGTATACTTTGTGCAGCAGGTAGCTATTTATTTGCGACCACATCTAGTCTTGTGGTTGTAAAAATAGCCCGTTTTATGGTTGGTGCTGGGTCTGCTTGTGCTTTTATTAGTTGTTTAAAAATTGCAGTTAACTGGTTTGAGCCACAGCGTTTTGCACTTATTGCAGGATTAACTAATATGTTGGGTACTTTGGGTGGAACCTTTGCTGGCGTTCCCCTAGCAGAAATTATTCACAACTATGGCTGGCAGAAAGCAAACCTCTATTTTGCTTTTGCAGGGGTTGCTGTAACAATAGCATGCTGGATGATTATTCGCGATAAACCATCCGACTATAAGGAAAAAATGGTCAAAGGTAAAAAAAACATAGGTATTTGGGAAACGTTAACCCTAATTGTCTTTCGAAAACAAATATTAATTGCCGGCTGTGTTGGAGGATTAATGTATGCACCAATAAGTTCCTTTGCCGAATTATGGGCAGTACCATTCTTAATGAAAAGCTTGGATGTTTCAAGTCATTGGTCATCATTTGCAGCTTCTATGATTTTTGCTGGTGTTGCCATAGGCAGTCCTGCCATTGCAGAGCTTGCCCTTTTGAAAAAGAGTTATACTAAAATGCTAAAGTATTCTGCACTTGGTGCTAGTTTCTGTTTTATTTTTATTACCTTTTCCCATCAATTTGGCTACTGGCCATCTTTTATATTTTTGTTTATGGCTGGGTTTTTTACTGGTGGCCAAGTATTGTGCTTTAGTTTGGTTAAAGAAAATATAGCTTCTAAAATTAGTGGTACTGCCATGGCATACACTAATGCCCTTGTTATGCTTAGTGGTGTTGTTTTACAACCTTTAGTAGGCATGATATTAGACCTTAGTTGGGACGGTGGATCACTAAATGATCGGGGTGCTAGAATATACAGTGTGGAAAATTATCAACACGCGATTATTGTTATTCCTGTAACCCTACTTCTTGCCTTTATCTTGCTCTATATTACACGCGACAAGATTCCTGAATTTATTTTAAAAACGAAAAAAAAGGTAGTCATAGCTTAGCCCAAAAGATCTGAGTTAGATAGTACCACATAGTCATCTTCTAAAAAAATACTTAAAGCTTTCAGATTCACTGGATTTCCAGCAATGCCAAGAAAATTAAAACTTTGCGTTCTTTTTAGAAGCATTGACAAAAGAAAGACCGTATCCGTATCAAGCTTGTTTCTTTCTATTGGTAAATTTTCTAGCCTAGATAGCTTTTTAAAAGCTGGGAAAAGCTCTAATAGAGCTTTTCTATCAAGATTATTATCGGATAGGTTTAAAAGTTTTAAATAAACCAATTTTTCAAGGGCTGCCGCAATGGCACTAGCACCTATGGTTCCCAAATTATTTCCATCTAAACATAACTCTTCTAACCTTGGCATTCTTATAAGAATCTCTGATAGAAATTCTGCACCATCAGGACCAATGTCATTTTCAGATATATCAAGTTTTTCTATGGAAAGGGGCTTTTTAATAGCTGAACTTAGTGTTCTTAAACCTATTGTTCCTAAGGAATTTCTAGAAATATCAAGCCATTCAAGGCCAAGTAGCGTACTATTATCAAAATGACTTATACCTTCTGGCCCAAGGTTTATAAAACTTATATCAAGCAATTTTAGGCTGTCTAATTTTTCTAATAAATCCGATAAATAGTAAGCACCATTTGGTCCTAAGGGATTTTCTGCTATGCTAAATTCTGTGAGTTCATGGTTATTTTCCAAAGCTTTGGCAATGTGCATCATGCCAATTTCACCGATATTATTATTAGCAAGTCCTAGAAATTTTAAGGATTTTAATTTTTTTAGTGGCTCTGCTAAGGCAATAACACCTGCATCACCCAATTGATTATCACACAAATATAAATGTTCAAGTGCTGTAAGTTTATCAAGATTTTTTGCGAGTTCTATAGCCGAACCACTGCTAATATTGGCGTTTTTTAAATTAAGATTTTTTAATCCTTCATAATATATTGCATGATAAAAACGATTAAAAGTTTGTTCTAATATAGATGGATTTAAATCACCCACACTAATAGCCGTGGATTTAGAGTTTAACTCTTCATTTGTATCTAAAGTAGTGATTGTAGTGGAATCAGGCAATGGGACAGTGGTTTCAAAGGTTCCATAAAAAGTTGTCCCAGCAACACAGTGCACTGGCGTAATATAGATAACAATACTAAATAATAATATTTTACATGGTGTGAAAAAATGGTGAAGCATGTTACTCCATAGATTTTATATATCTAATCAATTTAGATAGGACTAATTATTAACCATTTGTTAAAATTTATTAATGTTGGGAAGGATTAATGGAATAATCCTGACGTCGCTTCGATGATGAAGGGATGTTTAAAATTCCACGGTACTTCGCTATGGTACGTCTGGCAACAATTATTCCTTCTTCTCCAAGCTTTGCGACAATTTGTTCATCTGATAATGGCATTTTAGCTGGTTCATCTTTGACCAAACGTGAAATTGCGCTTTTAACTGCCCGTGAAGATATCATTTCTGTGCCATCTTGAATAGATGTGATTCCCTGACTAAAAAAGAACTTTAGTTCAAAGTTACCGCGTGGGGTCATGATATATTTATTAGTGGTTATACGGCTAATTGTACTTTCATGCAGGTCTAATTGATTCGCCAGGTTTTTTAAGGTTAATGGTTTCAATCCTGAAATACCATCCTTAAAAAAACTATGTTGTTGTTCAGTTATTGCGCTAGCGACCTTTTGCAAAGTTAAGTACCGTTGCTGCAAAGCTGAAATTAGCCAGTTTGCCTGTTGATACTGCTTGCTTATATAAGCCATATCCCTAGGTGAGCGTAAGGTTTTTTTTAATTCATGGTAATAGCTTGTGTTTAATAATATTTCTGGCACGTGTTCAAGGTTTAAACGAAAATGATACACACCACTATCGCTTAGCTCTACAAATCCATCAGGAATAAGAATATCTGGGTTTGCGGTATGTAAAAAGCCAGATGCAGGACGAGGATTTAACGTTCGAATAGTTTCTAGCATCGCCTGGATTTCTGAAACGTTAATATTAATTATTTTTGATACACTGGAAATTCCTTTTTCAGCCACAAGTGAGAGATTTTCAAGGAGAAGTTTGAAATTATTGTCATATATTTTTTTTTCTTGTAGCTGAAGGGTTAAGCATTCAATTAAGTTTCTGGCACCAATACCTGTTGGCTCCATCTGATGGATAAGTCTAAGGGCTTGTTCAACTTTTTCTAAGCCAATATTAAGGTCTTTAGCAATGTTTTCTAAATGAGTATCAAGGTAACCGCGTTCATCAATATGTTCAATTAGTGCAAACGCCACTTGAAATTCTTGTGTGTTGGCGTTCACGAGGCTATGTAACTGTTCTAAAAGAAAATCTTTTAAACTTTGGGCTTGCGTGTAACATTGTAAAAAATCATCTTTATCCCAATCACTATTGCTTTTAGAGTTTATATTTTCACTTTTGCTAACTGCAGAAGTTGTATCATCCTTTGCGATAAGCAAAGGATTTTCTGCAATCTGTTCATGCACATAGTTTTCAAGCTCAATAGATGAGAGTTGCAGCAAACGAATGGCCTGTTGCAGGTTCATGCTCATGTTTAAGCCCTGCGTTTGCTTTATATTTATGGTAGATGTAACATTCATGGTTACAATTCTACATGGAAAACCTTTCTCCAAGGTAAACGCGCCTAACATCTTTGTTAGCAATAATTTCTTCTGGTTTTCCTGTGGCAATAACCTTGCCATCGGCTACTATACTGGCTTTATCAACGATATCTAAAGTTTCGCGTACGTTATGATCCGTAATTAAAATACCAATATTTCTTTTTTTTAAGCTCGCTATTATGTCTTTTACGTCATGCACAGCTATGGGATCTATCCCGGCAAGCGGCTCATCAAGGCATAAAAATTTTGGATTCGTTGCAAGGGACCTTGCAATTTCTAAGCGGCGCCTTTCCCCACCTGAAAGGGCAACAGATGGACTTTCGCGCAAGTGTGTAATCCCAAACTGATCCATTAATTCTTCCAAGCGTTCCATACGCTTGCTTTCATTTCTTTCCACCAGCTCTAATGCAGCCAAAATGTTGTCCTCTACGGATAACCCACGAAAAATTGATGCATCTTGGGGTAAGTAGCCAATACCCTGCCGGGCTCGTTTAAACATCGGTAGTTTGGTTATATCATTACCGTTTAGAAACACCTTGCCACTATCAGCAGGAATAAGGCCAATAATTATAGAAAAGCATGTGGTTTTACCAGCACCATTTGGCCCCAACAAACCAACACATTCACCTTCTTCAATAGAAAACGAAACACCGCGTAAAACAATGCGTTTTTGGTAAGATTTGGTAAGATTTTTAATCTCTAGTTTTATTTTTCTAACTCCTTATTTTTTTCAGTATCTAAAAATGTTGTAGTTTGTTCAGTTGTTGACCCCTGAATTGTATAGATACGACGGTTAACATCCATGGTAGCCGTTTTTCCCACCAAAGTATTTTTGCCATCATATAAAGTTACTTGTGAACCCGTGCATATGCAGTTTTGGCTTATGGGGTTATAACTACAATGATCTGCCTTTAGGGTTTTTCCTTGGCTTTCAACAACAACAGCCCCTGTGGTTACAATGAATTTTGCTTGTCCTTTTGGCGTAAAAAAAACCTCTGCCCTGTGGGATGTCATTTTAAATGGTTCAGATTGTTTTTTATAAATTACCCGAACATTACCAGTAGCGGATGCCTGGTGCTTGTCTGGCTGGTAATCCATTGAATCGGCAAAAACATCGCACTCACCTTGAACTTTATTACCAAGTGGTTGGTCTTTTTTTGCCCATGCTGAAGCTAACATAATGATAATCAAAAATATTTTCATTTTACTAAGATAAACCGTAAAGTACATTCGTGAATAAAGCGTTGCTTGCCGCTATTAAAGCGCCAATTTTTTAATGTGTCTATAATTGCTTGATAAAAAAATTTATTTTTTGGGTGTTCCCCTATAAGAATACGTTCTACGTGGCCTTGGGCGGTTACAAAAATTTTCACATTAATATCCGCATGTATTTTACGCTTTTTTGCCTGTTTGGGATATTCAGGGAAAGGTGCAAACACAGGAAAGTTTGTATTTTTGTTAGGAAGAATAGTTTGATTAACTAAATTTTTTGCAGGAATTTTAACCTGTTGCTTAAGGTTTTTATTTCTATTGATTTTTGAATGATTATTATTTTTTTGGGTAAGATGCATTTTAGGGGAAATATTATCTTTTGTTGCTTGTGAATAAAAAATCATCGGCACTGGCTTTTGTGCGAAAGGTATAGGCCTTAAAACAGCCGTATTTTTGGATTTGTAAGCCGCTGTGCCATAAAATCCTACGGCCAAAAGTGTATGAATAAATACGGAAAAAAGAATAGCTATGCGCATATATTCACCATTTGAACGTTACGCCTGCAACAAAGTTCAAACCTGGTTGTTTATAACCATAAGGTTCTTCAATTTTTTTATTCAAGAGATTATCAATATTTAAAAATGCCATGCTAAAGCCATTAATTTCTTTTGTTGTATTGAAAAATGTTGTTAGCAAGCCGCCACGCTTATGATAAAGGCTGAAATTTTTTGGGTCACTTTGAACCACGCAACTTCGATACTGCCAGCCTAGTAAATACGTCCATTTATGAAATGTATAACTTATGTGTTGGGAAACCAAATGTTTTGGCTGAAAATTTTTAAATGCAAGAACCTTATTGTATTGCTTGTTTCTTACACAGTTAACCGTACTTTGCACATTAAAATTACCGTATTGGTAGGCATGGCTAACCTGCATGCCATGATAGTAAAGGTTGCCATTATTGATATAACGATCAAAAAAACTTATTACGTTTGAAAGCTTTGTACTATAAATCTTAAAATCTATTGCATGTTGGGGATTGATGGTGATTATCGTGCCAATTTCTTTGCTTGCAGATTTTTCCCTTTTTAAATCTTTATTTCCATATACAGGATGATGGCTTTCTAAATATGTTGGCTGAGAATAGCCCGTAGAAATAGAACCATAAAGTGAAAACATTTTATTTAAAGTATACTTATGGTGGGTGCGCCAGACATACTTAACCTTAAAATCCTGATGCTTATCTGCACGCAGGGTGTTTGCTGTTTCATATGCATTCCCTTCGAATTTAAGGGTTTGAATGAAGCTGTAATTTTTTTGGGTTTCACTGTTTTTTTTATCTGGTTGCCAGCTTTGCTTGTGTTGCGAAAAAATACTTGGGGTATAGGTAAAGTTATTAATAAATATATCACCGCCAAATTCAGCCACTTGATTGGTTATCCTGGGTTTATAAAAAAACCTGGGATTGCAAGTATGAAACATATCCTGCTTTAGATGCTGGCTTAAAACTTTTAAAAATGGTCTTGTATTTTCAAAACCTTCTAACGATAAGGCCGCTGCCATAAAATTAAAATCTGCTTTTGTACGATAATCTATAGGATTTTGCATAAGATCATTGGTTTGGCTAATTCTACCTTGGTGAAAAAAAATGATTTCAGTTTTTGCACGATCGGAATCAAAATCATAAGTCCCGGAAACCGTTGTGTTCTTATAAAAACTGGTATTTTCTTGGTTAAATTCGTTTTGCCAACGCTTAGGTAAAGATGAAGTGTTGTGTTTATTGTGCAAACTCGTGCGCAGGGTAAAACTTTGATTTTTGTCGGTTAATTTTTGTGTAAATAAAACATGCCTATTGTTTTGACTGCCAATTTTAAAGGTTGCCTGACCACCATTATTTTTTTGCAAAGGTTGTGAGCTTGAAATATTGACCACACCTGCAGTAGCACCATTGCCATAAATTGCGCAAAGGTTACCTTCATGAATATAAGTATCATAAAGTTCAATGGGTATCAGGCTTAAGTCACCACTAGTTTCAATGGGCAAGCCTTGCCATAAATATTTTGTATATTTTGGCTGTATTCCCCTTATGGAAATGGTAACACGTTGTCCTTGGCCACCTGTTTGCTGTAGAAAATTAGCTTTTTTTCTAAAGGCAGATAAAGGGTCTGCGAAAGTTTTAATCTTTTCTGCATAGTAGAAAGTTTCATCCGTTTGAATTTGATTTTCTTCTTCAGCAACAGCGCTAATCACATACAGATGATTCTCTGCCCAAAGTACAGAAAAAAAAACAAAAGTAGTTAAACAACTACAAAAAATCCAAATCATGCGTTACCACAAATTATTATTTACCCCTTAACGCACCATTTATGGGATTTTCATCCTTTCACAACAGCACCCCGTGCATGAAAATGATACTCCTTTTCATAGGTCTCCTGGCTTAGGTATTAACGAATAATCCTGCCTTCCCAGTTTCCCAGTGGCGTTTAGGATTTTCTAACCATTACAGTTGCGGGGGCAGCTTCCGAATTTCACGGAATTCCCTTGATGAAAAGTAATATTATTCTACGCTACATAAGGGTTAAAGACAAGAATTAACTTTTTGTTAATCTTTATGACTATCTAGTTAACATCTACTTCATAAGGCTTATGTCATGTCAAAAAAAATAATTTTATTTGCATCAATATGCTACATTTCGTTAATTTTTTCAGGGGGTTCTATTCGCGTTGAAAATGCAGATAGTAAAAAAGATGTTTTTGCATCTTACTATAAAGAGTTGAACATATTACGTGAGGTTGAGTACGATGATAATGATATAAAAGGGTTGCGCAAGGTATTTTCCAAGGCTTTAGCTAAATTGGATGACCATAGTTCCACTCAATCTATTGTGGGTTACGAAGATGCCACGCTTAGTACAGATGCAAGAAGGTTTTTTATTCTTTCAGGAATAATATTTGAAAAAACTAACATGCCATTTGAAACACTTGTTCCTTCTAATCAGCTCTTAACTTCTCAACCAGATTTATACAAACAAGCTTATGTTCTTTATACGGCAGGTTACGAGCTACAGAAATCATTAGAAGGTTATACATACGATGAAGCTGCTGCCGCAAGTGTTGTTGATAATCATATTAAATCTTTGTCCGATAGTCCTTTGAAATCGGAACTTAGTAAATTTGGTGCTAAAGGGATTCAAAAGATTTTAACGGAAAGCTTTCAGTCCCATTATATCACTGCAAGTAAAAACCCAACATTAAGTAACCAGTGGATCGTAAAATATGTAAAATCATTAATGGACAATCAGCATTTGTCACCTTCAAAGTTATCTAACAAATTTGTGATTCACAAAGATGATATGGGAAGACCAAGTTTTGCGATTAAACCCTATAATGCTTACAGCAATAATGAGATTTTTTATTATAACTTAAGCCAATTATTAAAAATGAAAGATGCTATTCGCGCAATTGTTGGTTTTGGAAGTGATACGACACCATACATAGCTGAACGATTTGTACCTTTAGATGCACCAGCAAAGAATCCAACCTTAAAATTTATTGAACAATCGGGAACATTACCCATATATAATTTAAGGTTCTTGGTTGACGATGTTCCTAGTGGTTTAGATCCAATTACTGCAAACGCAACTAAGGCAATGATGATTCAGCACTTAAATACGACAAATGTTGAAGGTCTAGATGCAATTCTACTTTTCAGTTTTTTAATTAACCAACCATTACAAGCAAAAAAATTAGTTATAGAACAAACAGCAGATGGCGATCAACGTTTTGTTTCCCTAGGTTTTGAGGGTGCTGATACTGTGTCAGCTGAAGAATTTCCTAGGTGGTTAGGGAAAATACCAGGATTTGAAAGAATGAAAATTTCAAACGCATTGGTTGCAAAATTAAATGATGTTAATCAAACTGACATTGAAAAACTGGCTGCCAAGTATAATTCTACGGCCGACGTTTCCGACATCGTGTGGCGTTTGAAGGCTCTTAAGGAAAATCTTTTTGCTAAAACCCAAGAAAGATCTTTGCCGTTACTAACTGCAGCAATGTGGGGGCAAAAACGTATACCAATTGCAGATTTCACAACGGAAGTTGCTGTTTATAAACCTAGGCCAGATTTAAGTTTGGCTGAAGATATGTACCATAACTTACAAAGTTTTATGCCTAAATCTAACGATTTGGAATCTAACAAACTTTTAACGCAAGTAGTTCAAGCTATTCTTACCAATAAGGTTCGTTATGATGAGGCAACAGCATTTCTTAAAGTAAACCATAACGATTATGAAAAGGCAGTTACACCCGAGTATAATAAATTTCGTCACGTTGAACGTTTAATGGAGTGGGCACAAGGGCGTAAAGAGTTAACAAAAGTTATTTTGGGTAACGGTCCTTACGATAACCCCTTAGCAAAAATACGCCAATTAGAAAACCTTTATACGCAGAATGTGCAAGCGTGGTTGAAGGATATTTAAAAATTCTTTTTGAAACACGACGGTGTTGGTTTAATACCAATACCGTTGTGTTTTTTTGAGAAAAAGAATACATTTACTTTTGCATTAGATTAGAAAAAAAACGCAAATCTTTACACAAAAAAATGAGAAGAAATGTGTATAAACTTTAAATCTTTTAAAAAATTTTTCCATGCTTTTCCAGGTAAGAAGCATGGACTTTTTTTGTATCAGCAATATCAAATTCAACAAGGATTGAATCACCTTCAGCATCAATAACATCACCATAGCCAAATTTTTGGTGAAAGACCCTATCGCCAGCTTTAAAATGGCTTTGCTGATAACTTGCAAAGGAAACAACCCTTTGGGGTTTAGACTGAGGTGTGCTTGCTAAATCATTTGCTGGTTGACCATTCGCATGAACATGATCAATGTGTTCTTCTGGTAGCTCCTGTAGAAAACGTGAAGGCAATCCAACTTGCCACCCTTGGGGCATACGCCTTTGTAATGCATACGAAATAATGGCTTTTTTCTTCGCACGACTAATGCCAACATAACCTAATCGTCGTTCTTCTTCTAATCCCTTATTGCCAGATTCCTGTAAACAACGGCTATGAGGGAAAAGATTTTCCTCCCAGCCAGGAAGAAAAACATAATCAAATTCTAATCCCTTAGCAGCATGAAGTGTCATAATACTAAGGCAATCATCATTAGCCTTGGCTTCATTTTCAGCTACCAAGCTTACATGGTCTAAGAAACCCGGTAAATACTCAAATTCTTCGATAGCATTAACCAATTCCTTTAGGTTTTCTAAGCGCCCCGCTGCATCTGGGCTTTTATCGTTCATCCACATGGTAGTGTAACCAGATTCATCTAGTAATTGCTTAACAACTTCCACATGAGGCTGAGAGTCTAGGTATGAACGCCAGCGTTCAAAATTTTCAAAAAAAATCAGTAAACTTTGCTTGGCAACGCTTTTTCCAGGGCTTTGCGCATAAAGGTGAGCAGCTTTGGGTAAGGAAACACCTTGTTCTTGAGCTAAACGGTGCATATTTTGAATAGTTGATGCGCCAATGCCACGTTTAGGAACATTGACAACACGTTCAAAAGCTAAGCCATCATTTGGCTGCATCAGTAGGCGTAGATAGGCGATAGCATCACGAATTTCTTGCCGTTCATAGAACCGTAAGCCACCAACAACCTTGTATGGAGTTCCTGTTCTTAAACAACGTTCTTCAAAATCGCGCGTTTGGTAACTGGCGCGCACCAAAATTGCCATAGACTTTAAGCTAGCGCCATAGCGCTGTTGCTGTTCTACTTTTTCAATGACAAAACGGGCTTCGTTATTACTATCCCAGGTTCCACGCACAACTACCTTTTCACCCTCAGCTTTTTCTGTCCATAGGGTTTTTCCTAATCGTCCTTGGTTGTGTGCAATAAGGCCAGAAGCTGCAGCTAAAATATGTGGTGTAGAACGATAATTTTGTTCTAAACGAACAACCCTAGCTTTTGGAAAGTCTTTCTCAAAACGTAAAATATTTTCTACTTCTGCGCCACGCCATCCATATATTGATTGGTCATCATCGCCAACACAGCATAGGTTTTGGTGTTGTGCTGCCAATAAACGTAACCAAAGGTATTGGGAAACATTAGTATCTTGATACTCATCAACGAGAATATAGCGAAATTTTTGTTGGTAATATTGCAAAATATCTGGGAACTGCTGGAAAAGATCTAAGCAATTCAGTAATAAATCACCAAAATCCATAGCCCCTAAAATTTTTAAGCGCTCTTGGTATTGTCGATAAAGGTTGAGTAAAACATCACCAAGTTCTTGTGCCCTATTGGGTGACTTTGCCTTATCTTTCATGCGGCTAATACAATTCACTACCATATTAACAGAAAACTGTTTTTCATCTAAGTTTTCAGCTTTTAGTAACTGTTTAATTAAGCGCTTTTGGTCGTCAATATCTATAATGGTAAATTGATTTGGATACCCCAGTTTATCAGCGTGTTGACGCAGTATACGCACACATAAGGAATGAAATGTACCCATCCACAATCCTGCTGAATCATGGGTTACATATTCTTCTACACGCTCACGCATGGCTTTCGCAGCCTTATTTGTAAAAGTAACGGCAAGTATTTGCGATGGATAACAATCGCCTTGGTTAATAAGTTGCGCAATACGTGTCGTGAGAACCCTTGTTTTTCCAGTTCCTGCTCCTGCAAGAACCAACAAGGGGCCATCCTTGTGATTAACAGCTTCTTGTTGAACAGGGTTAAGTTTTGCACCTAACAATACAGATTTTTGCTCATCATCCAAGGATGCTAACACACGAATTATTTACCAAAGCTTAAATTCTGGAAGCGTTTGCTAAACTTACTAATTTGCCCACCTGAATCCATTAACCTTTGACCAGAACCTGTCCAAGCTGGGTGTGATTTTGGATCAATATCTAACTGCATAGTATCACCTTCTTTGCCCCAGGTGCTGCGGGTTTCGAAACTTGTTCCATCAGTCATGACAACTTTAATAGTGTGATATTTAGGGTGTATATCTTTACGCATACAAAAATCCCGTGTAATTTATGAAATAATTACCATTTATAGTACGTTTATCGTGACATTTGCAACTTTTTTTCGCTTATTATCAATTATCACCTTATTAATGCCCTGTGGCTTTACTGCTAGCATAACAAAAAACTTGAATCAACAGCTACCAAGCCAAGAAAACATGTTGCCATCAACAAACAATATTTTGCCTAATAACCAACTTCAGGCAGAAATTAAGCGCAATGAAAAAGTTATTGCCACACTGCAAGAAACCATTGAAGCTAAGGAGCAATCTGGAGAAGATGTTGATGAGCTTATCGCATTCCTAGAAGCCTTTATTAACAAGCAAAATGTGCTTATAGCTAAGCAAGCTGGTGATAATGCAGCTGCACCCTTGTGCACAGGCTCTTCTAAGTCACCGCAATGTTTAGATCCTGATTTAACGCCTGCTGATTCATCGCCTTATCCCACTGATAAAGAAAAAACCATTAATTTAATTCACCAAGAATTACTAAAGTTAGGTGTTATTACCCCTGAACAATTAGCCAAAATTCAAATTTCAGAAGATACCAATCTTAACGCTGAAGATCAGCACAATGGTGATAACCAAGTTACCCAAGAATTAAATGAAAATAACAATGAAAAACAACATGATTTGCTCAATGGTTCTCAAGAGGCTGTAGCGCAGTACAATCAAGCAATGGCGCTGTATAATAAAAGATTATACAAACAGGCAGCAGCTAGTTTTAGCCGAGTCGTAAAAACATACCGCAATGATCCCATTACGCCTTTTGCCTTGTACCATTTGGCCCTGTGCCGTGCAAACGATAACAACCTTGAAGATGCCGCTATTATTTGTAAAGCAATAATTGATAAGGATTTACCTGAAGACCATGTGATTGAATGTCAGCTTATTCGCCTTAAAAATGCAAGCAATAAAAAACACGAAAACTTAAAAAATGATTTGAAAGAAGACTTGGCTAAACGGGCCTTAACGCCTGCTCAAAAATCGGTTTTAAAGGCTTATTAAAGATGCATTATGTTATGCATAATTTTTAGAAATTGGTGCTTTAAATAAAAAAGTGTTGCAATTTTATCAAACAAAGACTATTGAAATTGTTATATATATTTATAAAAGGTTGGAACAAGATGAATATGCAAACTAAATTATTATGCCTTTTTCTAGGTATTGGTCAACTTACCTTAGGCGCTGCCAGTGATCAACCCTTTGAAAAAGGGAGCGGTTCTGCAAAAAGATCATCTGCCAATGTTTCAGATGGTGCTCCTAATGGGGAGCCACCGGCAAGACGTCCTAACACGGATGATTCCGTATCAGCATTAGTTTCAAATTTGCCAGCAACTGAACATCAAGCCACACCTACTGATATTATATGCGATTCATTAAAAGAGTTTTTGCCAGATATTGCAACGTATAGTGGTAAAAATTTACATGATAATGTTCATGGCCTGTTTCATAGCGATATTGGTTTAAACGAACAGGAACAAAATCTCTTATGGAAGGTGGTTGGCTGCCGCACATCCTTAAAAACTATGGATGACTTACAAGCTTTTGGACAAAATTTTTGGCAAGCAAAAGCCTCTGCCTTTGATTTAAGTACTAAAGAAAGTGTGATTAACACCGTAATTTCACCCCTAAGGGGTTATTTCTTGTTAAGCTTATGTGGCGGCCAAAGTGATGATTATTTAACCAAGGATCTTTCAGGGGTTAAGAGTCTAGAATTAAGTGATAAAGACATTAGCCATCTTCAAACGCACTGTTTTCAGGCTTTGAATGCAGTCAAAGAGATTTATCTAAGTCAAAATAAACTAAGTGAGCTTAATGCCAGTATTTTGTATGGCTTGAGTGCCCTCGAATCATTTAGCCTACGTTTCAACCCCTTGAAAAGTATTGCTGAGGACACTTTTCAAGGTTCAAAATCTCTACAATGGCTTTATCTAAGTCACAATCAGCTTGATAGTATTGCCCCCAATACCTTCCAAGGCTTAAATTTATTGTGGCTTAATCTCAGTTTTAATCGACTTGTGAGTGTTGAACCAAGTACATTCCAAGGCTTAAATGAATTAATTGCAATAGATTTAAGCATGAACCAACTTGAAAGCCTTGATGAAAACGCTTTTCAAGATTTATCATCTTTACGTATTCTTAACCTTGCTTATAATCATTTTAGAGAAATTCATGCTACCAATCTGCCTGCTTCGTTGGCACAATTTAGAATTAAAAATAATCCTCTTGCAGCTATTGCAATTACTGAAGGTTATCTTGCGATGGAAGAATTGCTTGCTCGTTTTGGAGACTCAATTTTTTCATAAGGAAAAAAAACTTTTTTCTTACCTAAGCTTGCCACCCTATAAGTAGTTTTTATATGGTTACCACTAACACACAAGGGATGGAATATCCCCTAAGAGTCACATGCATAGCGCTAAGATAAAAGGATCTTGTCTTGTTGTTTAAACTTTTAAGTTTTTATACCCTAAAGAACGCTACAAGTTCTTGTAGATGACTCGCTTGCTGCGTTAAAGATTCAGCGGCAGCAGTGTTTTGCTCTACAAGGACAGCGTTTTGTTGGGTAGCGCTATCCATATTCGATACGGCTGTGTTAACTTCCGTAATTCCAGAAGATTGTTCAGCACTTGCTTGGCTTATAACCTTAACCAAGTCACTAACCTTATGCACTGTCGTAATAATTTGCTGAAGCGACTCACCAGAACGGTTAACAAGATCAACACCACCGTTAATTTGTTCCACGCTATTAGTGATGAGCTCTTTAATTTCTTTTGATGCCTCAGCTGAGCGACCGGCTAAGGCTCTGACTTCTGATGCCACAACGGCAAAGCCTTTACCAGCTTCTCCACTTCGGGCTGCTTCTACTGCCGCATTAAGGGCTAGTAAATTTGTTTGGAAGGCAATTTCATCAATGGTTACAATAATATCTGAAATTTGTTTTGAGGATGTTTGAATAGATTCCATTGCCTTAACAGCTTCGGCAACAACCTCTCCGCCCTGTGAGGCTACATTAGAAGATTGGTGTGATAATTCCTGCGCCGACCTTGCATTATCAGCATTTTCGCGCACCGTACTTGTTAACTCTTCCATTGATGCAGCGGTTTGCTCTAGGGTAGACGCTTGGCTCTCTGTTCTGTGGGAAAGATCGGTACTGCCACTTGAAATTTCAGCGGAAGCGGTGCTTACAGAATTTGCAGCCCTTTGAATGTCGCCTACCATTTCGTATAGCTTATTTACGGTTTTGTTAAAGGCTTCTGATACTTCAAAGAACAAACCTTTGTACTCACCATCCATTTTGTGCGTTAAATTTCCAGTAGCGAGTTGTTCTATGGATTCTTTAATGTCAGTCATTCCATTGAGCATGACATCACCAATAGCATTCATACCCTCTCCAAGGACTTTCATAAAGCCTGATGTTTTTGAAGTATCAATGCGCTTGGTGAACTCACCTGCACTGGATGCATGAACAATTTCTGTCATCTCTTCTTCAATCTTGCGCTGAATAGTAACATCACTCCATTCAAGTGATGTACCAGACTTTTTGCCTTCCTTATCAACTACAGGGGAACCAATTATATCAAATATTATTTCACCAATGTTTAGCGTGAATTTTTGACTTGAAGATATGTTTTTTAATTTATTGTCTTTAAATACATCAATAGAAGAGTTTATTAACTTATTTAGATCTAGGTCAGGTAGCTCAGACTTAATACTACCGTGTACATTTTTTAGCATGTTAATGAAAGAGTTATTTGTGTAAATAATACTATTATTTGTGTCAGTAATTATGACACAAGAGGATGCGCAATCAAGGGAGTTTTTAATACGTAGTGATTGCCCAACTTGATTCATGTCCATAACTGCCCTGGAAATTTCCCCTATTTCATCCTTTGCATCAAGAGATGAGATAGTAACAATTTTACCTGTAAGCATTTCAATTAGTGCATCTTTCAAGAAATTAAGCGGCACTGTTATGTTTCTAGCTATAATCCACGAAAATAATGAAGAAATAACAGTGGCCAAAAGAATAAATAAACCAATTAGTTTGAATGTTTGATCTACACTTTCTATGGTTGTGTTCTTTCGTTTCTCCATAAGTATGATTTCAACATCTTTAAATTCAGCAATACGTTTTCTAAATTCATCAAAGTACTTTTTGCCCTTTGCTTTCCTAACTTCCTCAGCTATATGATCCATCGTTATTGTAATGCCAACTTGCCTACGCTCACTTATATATGCGTCTGCTATCTTTTCTTTCCACTCTTTTAAAATATTTTCAATTCCAGCAATTTTATCAACTTGTTTTTTGTTATCGCTTACAGTATTTTTTAGTTTATTTAGGGTAGCAAAGGCTCTTTCTTGACCACCCTTGTATGGCTCAAGAAATTCATCTTTTCCTGCTAATAAAAAGCCACGCATGCCTGTTTCCATATCAATAGCCGCTTCCAATACAGAATTAGCCTCTGCGATAACATTGTGAGTATGAATAACCCAATCGTTAGCTACTACAACTGTTTTAATTCTATAAACAGTCAAGGTTCCAACAAGAATCATGAAAATTAATGGAATAATCGTTAAAATGAAGAGTTTAACAGATACTTTGAGGTTTCTAATTCGTAACATTTGATAAACGATACTTACTATTATATTCCTATTCAAAATACTATTAAGACGTAAATAATTGGTTAAAAATTAAAGTTATTTGCCATGTTATGGACCAGTGTTAAGAGTGAGGGGTTTTTCTGCCACACGATGTTCCCAAAAAAATAATGTCTGCACTTCCAGTAAACCAGGGGTTGTTAATTTCATGTTTAATACATTGTGGAGTCCTGAGATGAAAATGTTCTGAGGTATTAATTTCAATTTTTACTTTTCTCCTAATTTTATTCTCACAAGATATTTGGCGTAGCGACGAAATTTTTTCAAAATTTTTCTTCACATGCCCTCAAATCATTTAGCCTACGTTCAAACCCCTTGAAAAGTATTGCTGAGGACACTTTTCATGGTTCAAAATCTCTACAATGGCTTTATCTAAGTCACAATCAGCTTGATAGTATTGCCCCCAATACCTTCCAAGGCTTAAATTTATTGTGGCTTAATCTCAGTTTTAATCGACTTGTGAGTGTTGAACCAAGTACATTCCAAGGCTTAAATGAATTAATTGCAATAGATTTAAGCATGAACCAACTTGAAAGCCTTGATGAAAACGCTTTTCAAGATTTATCATCTTTACGTATTCTTAACCTTGCTTATAATCATTTTAGAGAAATTCATGCTACCAATCTGCCTGCTTCGTTGGCACAATTTAGAATTAAAAATAATCCTCTTGCAGCTATTGCAATTACTGAAGGTTATCTTGCGATGGAAGAATTGCTTGCTCGTTTTGGAGACTCAATTTTTTCATAAGGAAAAAAAACTTTTTTCTTACCTAAGCTTGCCACCCTATAAGTAGTTTTTATATGGTTACCACTAACACACAAGGGATGGAATATCCCCTAAGAGTCACATGCATAGCGCTAAGATAAAAGGATCTTGTCTTGTTGTTTAAACTTTTAAGTTTTTATACCCTAAAGAACGCTACAAGTTCTTGTAGATGACTCGCTTGCTGCGTTAAAGATTCAGCGGCAGCAGTGTTTTGCTCTACAAGGACAGCGTTTTGTTGGGTAGCGCTATCCATATTCGATACGGCTGTGTTAACTTCCGTAATTCCAGAAGATTGTTCAGCACTTGCTTGGCTTATAACCTTAACCAAGTCACTAACCTTATGCACTGTCGTAATAATTTGCTGAAGCGACTCACCAGAACGGTTAACAAGATCAACACCACCGTTAATTTGTTCCACGCTATTAGTGATGAGCTCTTTAATTTCTTTTGATGCCTCAGCTGAGCGACCGGCTAAGGCTCTGACTTCTGATGCCACAACGGCAAAGCCTTTACCAGCTTCTCCACTTCGGGCTGCTTCTACTGCCGCATTAAGGGCTAGTAAATTTGTTTGGAAGGCAATTTCATCAATGGTTACAATAATATCTGAAATTTGTTTTGAGGATGTTTGAATAGATTCCATTGCCTTAACAGCTTCGGCAACAACCTCTCCGCCCTGTGAGGCTACATTAGAAGATTGGTGTGATAATTCCTGCGCCGACCTTGCATTATCAGCATTTTCGCGCACCGTACTTGTTAACTCTTCCATTGATGCAGCGGTTTGCTCTAGGGTAGACGCTTGGCTCTCTGTTCTGTGGGAAAGATCGGTACTGCCACTTGAAATTTCAGCGGAAGCGGTGCTTACAGAATTTGCAGCCCTTTGAATGTCGCCTACCATTTCGTATAGCTTATTTACGGTTTTGTTAAAGGCTTCTGATACTTCAAAGAACAAACCTTTGTACTCACCATCCATTTTGTGCGTTAAATTTCCAGTAGCGAGTTGTTCTATGGATTCTTTAATGTCAGTCATTCCATTGAGCATGACATCACCAATAGCATTCATACCCTCTCCAAGGACTTTCATAAAGCCTGATGTTTTCGAAGTGTCAATGCGCTTGGTGAACTCACCGGCACTAGATGCATGAACAATTTCTGTAATCTCTTCTTCAATCTTGCGCTGAATAGTAACATCACTCCATTCAATGACAGTGCCTAAACGTTCATTTGCACTATTAAAAATTGGGCCTACGGTGAGGTCAAAAAGAGCATCGCCAAAGGGAACAGAAATTTTTTGGCTAGAGCTAAGGCTACTTAAATTTATCGCTTCATTCATAGAATGTTTTGTAAAATCATCAACTTGAGTTCCAATAACTTTGGTTGCAGAAAAGTTGCTAATTGTATTTTTAAAGTTCGAACTATACTGTTGCATAAGTTTTTGCGCAGCGGCATTTAGGTATGTGATGGTATTTTTCTCATCGGCCATCATCACGGGGCTGTCAACGTTATCCAATGATGTTTGTACGCGTAAGGCTTTTTGGCCAACTTCATTAATGTGCTGAAGTGAACGGGCAATTTCTCCTACTTCATCACTATCATTTAATGATGGTATGACAGCATTTTTTCCATCGGCTATTTGCTTAACAGAACTTGCAAGGGCTGTGAAACGTTTCGCCACGGCACGACTAATAAAAAATCCTAACAAAGCTACAACTAATACAGCTAATAAAGTATTGATAAGTGTTGTGCTAATTAGCTTATCAAGAAAACTAAAGGCTTCGTTAGTGGATTGTGTTGCCAAGAAAGCATATTTAACACCTTCAAACTCTATTGGGCTGTAGGCAGCAATAACCTCTGTTCCATCAAAGTTTTTTGCTATTTCAACACCAGATTCACCATTTAATGCTTTTTTTACGGGATCAATATCAACTTTGCGTTTTAAAATGGTAGATTCTTTAGAAAATAAAGAATTATTTCGCATTAAAAAATCGCTGCCAATTAATGATATTTCGCCTGTTTTCCCTAGCCCTGTAACATTGCTTAAATTGCTATTAATTGCATCAATAGGCATTTGATAAATCAACACACCAATTTTATTGTTGCCTTCAAATAGTGGTGTTGAAAAAAAACTAGCAGGTGCCCCATGACTTGGAGCATAGGGTTTGAAATCAAAAAATGCCGCTTTGCCATTTTCAAGTTTCATAGCTTCCCTATAAGCATTACCAAGGTCTGTATCTTTGTATTCACCCACAAGTACGTTTGTAGCGTAATCAAGTTCCTTGAAAACGCTGTATATTAAGTTGCCTTTGGTATCGAAAAGAAAAATATCATAATATCCCCTATCGTTTAAAAATGTACGCAACCATGGGTGGTAAATTCGGTGGGCTTCGCTGTACAGGCTGCTATCCTTTGCGTAATCAAGCTTTTCCTTACTACCCGTGGGATTTGGATTATTTTTAATATACCAATCCTGAAGGTATTGCTTTTGGTTAGTACCATTATTGCCCAAAGCATCCCATGCTTGGGTAAAAGCATGGGTAGCTTCTTGAACAAATGGGTTTACGGAGTTAAAATTAAGGTCTTTTTCAATGGTTTGTAGGTAATCGGCAAAGTTTACCTTTTTAGAATTCAACAGGTCAGAAAGCTTAGCCTCTTTTTCAATGATGATGAGGTTTTTAACTTCACCATAACTAAAGTATGCTAATATTAGACCTGTAAAAACTGAAGCTAAAATTAATAATGCGGGCAGTTTTTTCGTTAACTTAGTACTGTGAAATTTACGAATTAATAAGCTCATATGGTTTTCCTGATGTAAATACGGTTAGAGTTTTTTTGTCAAAGAATGTTAGTGCATTAGGATTCAAGGATTTGAAAAAAATAATATGCAGTGCGCATTTTTTAGGAAAAATCATGACTGTACTAATCTTACCTAACACAATATTTTTTATCTAAAATCTAATACTTGATATTAAAATATTTTTTTTAATAAATAGTTAAAATGTTTCAGCCTAAAGGTTTTAATATATGAATCTATTATTTAATTGCTGAAAACCTTAGCTTAGAAGAAACATTAGGAAGTATTGATCTGGGCTGCACAATTAACAAAAGAGTTTCTCTTCCAACAAAAAAACTTGTCCAAAGGAGTTTATGAAAGTTTAAAAGCATGATCAGCATAGGAAAAAGGCGCTAATACCATGTTTATAAAACTACGAATAAATAAGATAGGATTTTTATACAAAAATTAATTTTTTAAGTTTTTCAATTATTACTACCTTGATTTTTACCTTATATCAAAGCTCTCTCGTTCAAAAAAATTTATGAATATAGAGGGTTTTGTAGAGTAAACCTAAAGCATTGGAACTTGCCAATTAGGTTGTAAATTTATTATGCCAAGCATGTTGTACATTTTTTCCAATTTTTCAGGGCTGCTTGTTAATTGAATTTCTTGCCACTGGCTATCACTA
>CAYGPH010000013.1:0-15460 GCA_964351815.1 uncultured Verrucomicrobiales bacterium
TGCCACTAAGATACAACTCTTGAAGGCTGGTTAAGCCACTAAAGGTTGCAGCATCAAGTTTCGTTATTTCATTAGAAGATACATCAAGATCCTTGAGGTTAGTTAAGCCACTGAAGGTATCAGCATTAATTATTGAGAGCTTATTGCTAGTGAGATTAAGCGTAGTATAGTTAGTTAAGCTAGCAAATACTCCCGCTTCGAGATTCGTTATACCTTTCCCTGATAAATCAAGTTCTTCTACTGGAGTGTATGAAGTATTATTTGCGAATTTCATTAAAATATGGGCTCTAAGGGGTATAAGAATTTTTTTAGTAATCTGTGGAATCGTTAAATTGTTATTCTTGAGAGCATAAATAAAATCCATACTTTTTGTTAAAAACTCATATCCATAACCTCGCAAACCAGTAATATTTTTTTCGTCAGTTGCAAAACCTATCACCTTCCAAAATACAGCCTTTTTGTTGCCATCGGTTGATTTGTTCACGTCAGTTAATGTATTAAATTCCTCGTTAAAAAGATCCTGCAATAACTCAAGAAATATCCTACTAGCACTTGAAGAACCATCAATTACCTTAACTTTGCCACGACTTAGGGATTCAATTATTATTTGAGTTGGAGAATTGCCTTCTTTGGTAGTATTTAACATCGCGAAATACTTCCAAGGCTAATGCAAAACAAAAATAAGCAACATTTTAACATTAAAGCATTCTGCATTTAGGTGGTTACGAGTATTTATAGATATTTTCAAGTATTTAGTATATAAATATTTTATTAGAAATACTTAAAACCTGTCTTAATGGAACCTAAAAATTGAGATAGATTTGCTGTAAAAACTCTTGAAAGAGAGGAGTTATGCGTTATCCAAGCGATTTAACAGAGATAAAGATTGGGATATGACCTAGCATCATTTTGCCACAGGGAAGTATGGAAACCGCGCCATACACAGCTGACGAAGCCTGGTAAATGGCATTTTATATGTGGTAAAAACCGGCTGTCAGTGGCATTTTGTGCCAAAGGATTATCCACCATGGAAAACGGTTTATGGCTATTTTTGGCGTGTTTGCATGCTGGGAATTTGGGAAAATGTGCTGGCTGAATTGGGCCAGATGCCTTTCCAAAAGTTTTGAGCAAAAATGTATTTACAGTGAAAAAATCATCCAACTCTCTCTGCAATTGCTTTGATTATCAGGCAAATTCATAGAGACAAGTTCTAAGAGTATAACCGTGCAAAACCTAACCTATATACCATGAATAAAATAAACGTATTTTTATATGTTTGATATACCAAAGGCAACACAACCCAACTTGTGTGAATTCGTTTTTGTTCCAAACCCTAAATAGTTTTTGGTCTTTGGGTAAAATATACTTGAAAAAAATGTTTATAAGACCTATTTAATTGTTATGAAAGTTTTATTTTTAATATTAGCATTTACCTGTAGTGTTTTTGGAGAAACATTACCTGAAAAATTTGTTACGGCGGCCATGGGTCAAATTAACGTAACCAAGGGATATGATGGAGCGTACAAAAAAATTGCTTATCCCATGGGTGATGTGCCTATTTCATCTGGCGTATGTACAGATGTTATTATTAGGGCACTTCGCACTGTCGGAATGGATTTACAAGAATTAATTCATAAGGATATGCGTTGTAATTTTAAAAAATACCCACAAACTTGGGGTATGAAAAACACAGATAAAAATATAGATCATCGCCGCGTGCCAAATCAAGAAACCTATTTTAAACGCATGGGGTACCAGCTAAAGACAACAAATATTGCAGATTTTAAAACTGGCGATATTATTACTTTTAATTTAGGGCCTATGACACATATTGGGATTTTTTATAGGGATAAAGACAAGACCTATCTTATTCATAATGTTGGTGAAGGTGCCAAATGTGAAAATGTTTTTACAAATCCATTTTACAGCATTCGTAAAGCTTTTCGCATATGGCCTGAATAGGCAGCTATTATTCAACCGTAACGGATTTTGCAAGATTACGCGGCTGATCAACATCTGTGCCCTTATGAAGCGCTGTGTAGTACGCTAATAGCTGAACAGCAACCGTAAGGGTAAAGGTGTTTCCTAAACTATCAGACTCGGGAATTTTTATGGTTTTCATGAATTCTGAGGGTAAAGGTAAATCTTTTTGATGCAAAATAATGACTGGGGCGCCCCTGCTTAAAACTTCTTTTACGTTTGAAAAGTGTTTTTCATACCAAGAATCATCTGGACTTAGCGCAATTATCGGCGTTTTTCTATCCACCAAAGCTATGGGGCCATGTTTTAGTTCACCACTTGCGTAACCTTCGGCATGAATATAAGAAATTTCTTTTAATTTCAAAGCACCCTCAAGGGCTATGGGATAATTTGTCCCCCTACCAATAAACAAAACATCTGAAACTTTTGTAAGTTCATAGCTGATTTGGTCATAATCCCTAACATTATGAAGCATATTTGTTATTAATAAGGGTACATGGAATAGTTCTTGACAGTGTTTTACATAAGATTCATCGTCTATACAATTTCTTTGTTTAGCTAAAATTAAGCTGAGGGAGGCTAAAGCAACCAATTGAGCTGTAAAAGCCTTGGTAGAGGCAACGCCAATTTCCAAACCAGCATGGGTAAGCAAATAATGTTCAGCTTCACGCACCATGGCGCTTTCTGGAACGTTAACTATGGCTAAGGTTTTAGCATTTTTTTTCTTTGCAATATATAAGGCTGATAGAGTATCAATTGTTTCACCCGATTGCGAAACAAAAATGCATAAGGTTTTTTCATTGAGCACGGGTTGTCTGTAACGAAATTCTGAAGCTAAATCAACTTCAGTACTAATTTTTGCAAAGGATTCAAACCAGTACTTTGCTGCCATGCCTGCATAATAAGATGACCCACAAGCAATAATTTTTATAGTTTCTGCATTAGCAATTTTTTCAACCAAATCATCTATTTTTGAAGAGTAATCGTCTTGATGAATAATAGCTTGTAAAGTATCGGAAATCGTTTGTGGTTGTTCATAAATTTCCTTTTGCATGAAATGGCTATAATCACCTTTGGTAACGTTTCCAACCATGATATTGAGTTGTTTCACAAGCCTGTTTACATTCTTATGGTGATTGTCAGTTAGTAACCACTGTGGTTCACCACTAGAACTAAAGCTAAGTTGCGCCATATCGCCATCTTCAAGGTAGCAAATGTTTTGTGTCCATGGTGCTAGGGCCCAGGCATCTGAACCCATATATAAATTTTCATTCGTAATACCAAGTACTAAGGGGCTTCCCCTTCTTGCGCCAATTAGTAAATTGGGGTGTTCTTTAAAAATAATTGATAATGCAAAGGCACCTTCAAGCTGATCAAGGGTTTTTTGCACGGCAATTGCAGGCTTATTGCCTTCTTTTAAATATTTATCAATAAGGTGCACAATAACTTCTGTATCTGTTTCACTGGTAAATTTTATGCCATTGGAAATTAAATTTTCTCGCAAATCATGAAAATTTTCTATAATCCCGTTGTGAACAACAGCTACTTTATCGGTTGCATGGGGATGGGCGTTTTGTTCTGTGGCTTCGCCATGGGTTGCCCAACGCGTATGGGCTATACCAACATTTCCCTGGGGACTGTTTTTCTGCAAGGCGTGCTGCAAATTTACAAGCTTTCCCTTTGCACGGCAGCGTTGCAGTTCTTTACCATCGTTCGTCGCTATTCCAGCAGAATCGTACCCGCGATATTCTAATCGTTGTAAACCCTCTAATAAAAAGCCAGCTACCGATGATTTAGCTATAATTCCTACAATACCGCACATAATTTTTTCTTAAATATTTCATATAAATGCATTTAAATACTTTATAAAAAACTTGTCTAGCGCTAAGTTAGAAATCGGAAAGTAGTTGTAAAATATTAGTGAACACAACGGGTCAAAAAAAAGGTATTTTTAAACAATTTTATGCATGGTGTGCGAATGCTTCTGACTCACCTAGGGCTAAGACTATTGTTTACTCAGTAGCTTTTGCTGAAAGTTCGTTCTTTCCAATCCCACCTGATATTATTATCATTCCCATGATGCTGGCTGATCCAAAAAGTGCTTGGCGTTTGGCTTTTTGGTGCACTGTATATTCCGTTTTAGGTGGAATACTTGGTTATGCCATAGGTTACTACCTATATAGTTCCCTTGGTGAATGGATTATTGATACTTATAACCTAGAAACTGCCTTTGATAATTTTCAATCGCAATTTAAACGGTACGGGTTTTGGATTATAGCCCTGAAGGGCCTAACACCTATTCCTTACAAACTTATTACCATAGCCAGTGGTGTAGCAAAGTTTCCAGTTCTACCATTTATGTTGGCATCCTTAATGGCCAGAAGTTTTCGTTTTTTTTCGCTTGCATTAGTTTTTTATTTTTTTGGTGAGAGAGCAAAGCCATTTATTGAAAAGTTTTTCCCCCTAGTTCTTTTGGCCACCTTAGGTATAATAGTATTAGGGTTTTATATTTTTAGCCTACTATAGTGCTTTGCCAAATATTTACAAATACACGTTACTTTTATTGGTTCGTTTTTGTAAGCTTCATGAGTTTGTTATGCCTGGGTTTCATAGCCCAGTATGCGTTTGATATACTTCCGTGCAGTTTATGCATTTATGAACGTTATGTTATGGGTGTAGCCGCATTTTTTTGCGCTATTGTATGTGTTACAGCCCTAACCCACAAAATTTTACGGTTACTTATTTTACTCACCGTTTTTACAGGGCTTGGTCTTAGTTTTTTTCATATTGGTGTTGAACAAAAATGGTGGGAAATGCCTGCCAGCTGTGTGCAGCCCGTTAAGCTTAAGGCAAAAACCCCTGAGGAGCTTATGCAAAGTGTGCAATCTATGCAAAATAAAATAGTGCCACCATGTAATGAAGTTAACTGGCGCTTATTTAGCGTTCCAGCCACGTGGTGGACAGCATTTGCATTTTCAATGTTAACTTTAGCCATAGGACTTCGTGAATGGATGTTTCGCAAACAATAAAAGAAATTTTACGCGTTAACCATGCCGGCGAGCTTGGTGCTCGGCAGATTTATCGTGCCCAAATGCGTATTTTGGGAAAAACTCCTGAGTTAAGCCACATGGCAACTCAAGAAATGGAACACTTAAAAACCTTTGAACAGTTACTTATCGAATATAAGGTGCGTCCAACCTTAGTGCAACCCTTATGGCATATTCTAAGCTACGGTCTAGGGGCTGCAACGGCATTGCTCGGTGAAAAATCTGCCCATGCCTGCACAGATGCCGTAGAGGAAGTTATCGTTGAACACTATCAAGAACAAATAAACACCCTTGGCGATGACCACCCCTTAACGCCTACCCTAAGAAAAATACAAGCTGAAGAGGCTTCACACCAGCACATGGCAATAGAATCAGGATCGAAGGACGCTAAGCATTACCATACCTTAACTCGAGTAATAAAAGGCATAACCAAGTTAGCGATTAATATTTCAAAAAAAATATAGATTACGTGGCGTATCGCTTTTCATAAACACTTATGGTATAAGATTTAAAATGGTCGCATAGCTCAGCGGTAGAGCACCACGTTGACATCGTGGGGGTCGCAAGTTCAAACCTTGCTGTGGCCACCATAATCTTTATTGTTAGGGTCTAGGAAACTTTAGAGTGGGTTATTTCTAAAATAGTTTAATAAGAAAGTGTAAATATTAGTTTCTCTTAAATTAAACCCAAAATCACATTCGTTTAAATGTAAGAAGAACTTATCATCGGTCAAACCATTAAACTTAGATAATCTCCGTTTAGCAAAGCTCAAAAAGCTTTGGATACCATTGACATGGTTTTCACCTCTGGCGAATTCTTTGTGTGAATGAAAGACCCGGTAGTGATCACAGCCATTAACAACATGACCATCATAAGTTTTCCAGCCAAGGGTATAGTTGGTTCATCCTTCAAGGATTTTTCCTTGTATGATAGGCATTAACTGGTCCTAAGAACAGTTTTTTAATAATCTTATCGTACACCTTTATTACCCCTTTTAAACAGACCAAACACCGGTATTTTCCAGCTGCACCGTGGCCTTTTTTACCACGAATTCTTTTTGCTCCAAAGTAAGATTCATCACATTCAATTTTGTCAAAAAAGAGTCCGCCTGCATTAAGGGTGAAGAAGGCTGCTATTTTTCGGTGAAATAGGTTGTAGTAAGGGTTAATAGTGTTGCGGTTGATTCCTAATATTGCTGCTGTTTTATATTATAAGCAGTAATATCCTCACAAAAGTGCTGCATAATTTTTAATTTTATAATCGCTTAAACCCTTATTCATACTAGCATTAAAACCTTTGTTTGTCGGTTATGCTAGTCTAGGCCCAAAAGAATAATAAACTTGGCTATATTAAACGCTAGTCGTTCGGAAAAACAAAAAAACGATTGTCCAAAATATTTTCCCCATGATGCAATAACACTTTGCAGTAATTAGAAAATACCGCTCATTACATTGACTAAAATCTTGATGCTATGAATTTTTAAACAATTGCAGCCATTTTGGCCTGTGGTCAATGTTTTGTCGGTTGTGGCGATGGGGCTCATTAGTAAAAGGCAAGAACCAGAGGTTAATTAGATAATAATGCTATTGGCCTATACTTTGTTAAACTGGCACGCGAAACATGCCATTGATTTTAACACCAGGTGTTTTTTATACTCTAGATTTCGAAAACACCGTAAGTAAAATGACTCCGCCTAAAATAAGGCACATTCCATAATAACAGTAACTGTGAAAAGATTGATGAAATATTACTCGAGAAATCATTGCAACGACAAAAATGCTGGCTCCACACCAAATTGCATATGCCAAACCCATTGGCAAAGTATCTAGCGATAGGGAAAAAAAATAAAAGCTTAATGTAAAAAACACGAGAGTTATGGCAACGGGCAGTGGTTTTTTAAAGCCATCGGATTTTTTCATTGCTGTAATGGCGACGGACGAGAATGCTTGTGTGAGAAATAAGTAAAACCAATGCATTATAACACCTCCAGCAAACTAAATTCTTGTTTCTACCAATTGTTTAGGAACTCTAATTATCATTAATGTTAGCCGAAAATAATTTTATGATAGCGACACCAAAAAGAATAAGGATAATACCTAATATGGCATAAAAATCGAGTTTTTCTTTGAAAAAAAGGTACCCGACTAGGGACAAAAAAATTGCTCCAAGGCCGCACCAAATGCTATATGCAGGACCCATAGGAATTGTTTTAATACTTATCGAAAAAGTGTAAAAACAAAAGAAATAACATGCAAGTGCAACAATAGTAGGTACAAGCACCGTAAAATTTTGAGTTATTTTTAATATTGATGTGCCGCAAACCTCAAAAAAAATGGCTATTAGAAGATAAAACCAATGCATTTTAAAAAATACCTATTTTTTTAAAAAGGTACAAAAATTAAATTAATATAATGTGAATAAAAACCTATCTGATACATTGCAAATTTTTTTATCCTTTCACAACAACTGTATAGTTGTTCAAGCTTGAAATATAATTAAAAAGATATAGATGATGTTGTTGAGGGTGTCCGAAGGATTTGTAATGGTAAATGTTATCTAAGTTTTGAACACTTCTTTTTCGTTTATGAAAAGGCCCTAGGATAGTACGAAGACAGCTGTATGATTGATTTTTTTGTTAACGTTAGGGGAATAAAAAGCATTAAAGGAAGCAGGTAAAGACGATTTTTAGTGTATGAAATTGGTTATATTGACTAACAATATTTACAAAAATCCTTGGGTTGCTTGGGTTTCATTTCATATGAACCCATATGCTTTATGTTAATTCAGACCCATGTTTATTGGGCATGATTTGACAAATAAATTGATTGTGATAAATTAAATGCATAACTAATGTTACTTAAAAGCATAGCAAATTTAGCTGTGCTTTTTTTTTGTGAAAAAAAAGGGAATGACATGCCTTGGAAAAACATCTTAAAAAAGAAACGCTCTCATACACAATCAGAAAAACCTTTTGTTGGGTTTCAAACTTTAACAGGCCCTAATTTTAGTTCTACAAGCTATTCTAGCCTCGCAAGGGAAGGCTATATGCAAAATGTGATTGTTTACCGTTGTATTAACTTAATTGCCAGAAGTGCAGCATCGGTTCCATGGCTTTTGTATCAGCAAAACAAGATATCTGATGATCAGGTGGAAATTGAACAACATCCCATTATTAGCTTATTAAAGAATCCAAACCCAAATACTGCTAAAGCTGCCTTTATCGAAAAAATTGTAAGTCAGCTGATGCTAAGTGGTAACTGCTATATAAAAAGTGTTCGGGATAACTGTGGAAATATAAGGGAATTATTTACCCTTCGACCAGATAGGGTAAGTATTCTTCCGGGGAAACATGGTGATATCGCTGGCTATAGTTATGCCATAGAGAACACCAAGCAGGTTTATGAAGTAGAGCCAGAAAAACCTAGCCCCGTGTTACATTTAAAATTTTATCACCCCTTGGATGACTGGTATGGTTTAAGCCCAATTGAGGCTGCTGCCAAAAGTATTGATCAACATAACGCAGTATCTGGTCATAACTTAAGCTTGTTACAAAATGGTGGTCGTCCATCGGGCGCTTTTGTGATAAAGCCGAATGCCCACAGTTCACCTTTGTCAGAAAAACAAAGGCAAGAAATGCGCCATGATATTCAGCGCTTGTATCAAGGTAGTGACAATGCTGGGAAAATTATGGTTCTAGAGGGTGATTTTGAATGGCGTGACATGGGGTTAAGCCCCAAAGACTTAGATTTCTATGAAGGAAAATTGCTTTCTTCCAGGGAAATTTGTCAAGCTTTTGGAGTACCACCAATGCTAGCTGGCGTTCCTGGTGACGCTACCTTTGCCAACTATAAGGAAGCTCGTTATCACTTGTGGGAAGATACAATTATTCCCCTATTAGAAATGGTTCAAGCTGAAATAAACAGTTGGTTGTGTCCGCAGTTTGACGAAAATTTAAGACTAAGCTTTGATCTTGATCATATTCCAGCCCTAGCACCAAGGCGTGAAGCTACGTGGTCTAAAATATCTGAAGTAAATTTTTTAACGGAAGATGAGAAAAGACAAGCATTAGGTTATGGCCCAAAGAAAAAATAATTATACAAAAAGGTAAAAGGAAAGGGGGTGAGTTTTTGCAAAAAACTGCACCATTAACCTGCGTGAAAAGCATAACAGAGGAAGGTACATTTTCAGGTTATGCAAGTGTTTTTAATCATGTGGACCATGATAACGATTTAATTAAACATGGCGCATTTGAACGAAGTTTATTCGCTTGGAAGGAACAAAAGCAATGGCCAAAAATGTTATGGCAACATCAACAGCATAGGCCAATTGGCCAATGGCTAGACATAAAAGAAGATGATTATGGCTTATATGTTAAGGGTAAAATTCTTTTAAATATCCAAGATGGCCATGAAGCATATGCAATGCTAAAAAATGGCATTGTCGATGGTTTATCAATTGGTTTTACCCCAAAAAAACGCAAGCTTGATAGTTCGTTTAACCATTACGTTTTAGATGATATTGATCTGCACGAAATTTCCCTTGTAACTTTTGCGGCGAATAGCCACGCCAAGGTAACTTGGGTAAAAACCACGAAACAAAATATCAGCGAAAGATTGGCTTGCATAGAACGAAAAATCCAACACTTAACAGTTTAAATAAAAGGAAATAATTATGAAAGAAATTGAAAAATCATTAGACAATATTGAATCCACTTTAGAGGGTATTGCCAAAAGGGGTTTAGAAATTAAAGCCCATGAACGCCCTGTGGTTGATATGCCTAAAACCTATGAAATAAAATCGCTTGATAGTCGTTTTACTGACAATAAAATTCAAGATTTTGTGAAGGGCAATGCAAAATCATTATCCGATGGCCAAGGTCAAGCAACTTTATCGCTGAGGGCAGGGGAACTGAGTAAAGTTTTCTCAGCTTTAGAAACACCAAGAAATTTTAGGAACTGCGCAAATACCTTAAGTATTAATACGGAACATTTTGAGGGTTTACTTGATAAAAACGATGCTGATGCGGGTTGGGGACATGATTTTGATAATGATTCAGCCCTTGATATGCAAAAAATTACTATTCCTACCCACGAGATGTTTGCCAAGGCAAGGATAAGCCAAAAAATGCTGGATGATACGCAAACGAATTTAGAGGTTTGGCTGAAAAAATCGATGACGGAAAAATTTAGTAACCTTGAAGAAAATGCCTTTTTAAATGGTACGGGTGATAATCAACCAAAAGGTTTATTAAGTTATCCGAGAGGTTCAAGCGCTAGCTATGGCACTGTACATGAATTTTTAACAGGTGCTGAAGGTGGGTTTATAGATGCAGACGTGCTTATGGATACGGTTGCATCCTTAAAAACAGCTTATTTGCATGAAGCCGTTTGGGTTATGTCAAGGGATGCCTATGCAGAAATTCGAAAACTAAAGGATAATGCAACGGGACGCTTTGTAATGCAGCCGACCTTGACAGAGGGAACACCAAGCACCTTACTTGGCTATCCGGTCGTTTTAAGTGATGCTTTAGGGACTTTACATAGTGGTAATCCTTGTATTGTTTTTGGAAATTTCAAGAAAGCGTATCAAATTGTTGATCGCAGTGATGTGCATGTACTTCGAGATCCCTATTCAGCAAAGCCTTTTGTAGAGTTCTTTATGACAAAGCGTGTAGGCGGTGATGTGGTTGATTTCGATGCTTTCCGCGTAATAAGTGCCAAAACAAGTGAAGAAGATGCTAGTTAGTGTAAAACGTAATGAAATGTCGCCCCTACCTCTAGTGGGGGTGACAGCACTTAAAAACTTTCTACGAATAGAACACGATGAAGATGATCAGTTAATAGAAAGTTTAGAGCGAAGTGCATATGAATGGATCGAGCGTTATTGCGGGAAATCTTTACTAACAACAACATGGAAATGCGTTTGGCAACCCCAACGCTCTTCATTATGTAAAGTTCGCTTGCCCTATGGGCCGATTCAGGAAATTAGTAGTATTTTTACTGGAAAAGATAATGATAAAAAAAACAAAAAATATAGGCAAGTTGATGATTCTTGTATTGAGTTTTATGAGTCTTCTCAAGCTGTAACAATTGAATACGAAGCTGGTTTTGGACCTCATCCTCGATTTGTTCCAGAATGTTTTCATATGGCTGCTAAAATTTTAACAGCCTATTTTTATAAAAACAGGGAATGCGATAATAGTAGTATTCCAATAACTGTAAAACAGCTTTTAAATAATTTTACTGAGCAACGAATAGCCTAAGCAGTGATGGTTTTTATGAAAATTACGGAATTAAACCAGCGGGTTATTATGCAAAAATTTGAAATGCATAAGCAACCGGACGGAGATATCAAAAAAGAAATTACAGATTTAGGAAGTGGTTGGGTGAAAATTACTGCCTTAAAACCTAGTTTCAGCAAGGGTTTAAACAATGAATTCTTGTATAAAAATCAGTATCGGTTAGATATGCAAAAAAATAATACAAGATATACTAGACACGCATACCCAAACAGGATAATCTGGAATCATAAAATATTAAACCTTTTGTCCCCATGGCAGGAAATACAGTGTACACAGTATCTAACAGCGATAGCACAAGAAATTTAAAAAAGGAGAATATCATGGCTGACTTTGGTGTGTTAAGTGCCGTTCACAGGCTTTTGAATCAAGAAAATTCCATTAAAATTGATAATGAACGGAAAACGGAAGTGCATATTAGTAAGCCTTTACCAAAGTCTACTTTACCTTATATTGTGTTAGAGCTTGAAGAAATCTGGACATCACTTGCCGTTGGACAAACAATGCCTTGGGCGAAGCTAAAACTATTAGCATCTGTGCAAAGTGAACAAGATACGGGTAAGGAATCAATGAATATAGCTGAAGGTTTGCGGCAACGCATAGATGGACAAACTTTGCCTTTAGAAGATGGTAAAACAGTTACTTTTCGTTTACAAAATAGTGTGGTTGATTTGCCAACCCATCTTAACAAAACACGAAGCGTTCGCCAGTTTTTTGAGGCCATTATTCGTGGCTAAAATAAAGGAAAAATATGAGTAAAGACATTTTATAAGAGCTAAATGAAGCCTTAGAAATATCTGATGAAATATTGCCCACCCCATTACCGCGGTGGGCACAACTTTTTATGTGATAAAAAATTATGGAAACAGAATTAATACTATCAAAGGGGGGCTTGCCCCCCTTTTCTGCACGTGGGTGTCAGCAACAACTGATCGCCATCAATAATGGCGAATTTAAGCGAACCATTAATGGAAATATGGTCTTTTTGGGTTCGGGACAACCTACGAAGTATAAAAGCGTTATTACCTGTAAAGACAAAACTTCTGCGGCTTTAGATGGTGTTCAGCGTGGTTCAGAAATTACTATTGGCTGTATTCAGCGTTTGTGGCAAAAAATTCCAATCAATCAAGAATTTGTAAAAACGGAAAAGCCCTATGTGGATAATTCCATCGTAATCATGGATAACCAGCAAAATTCAATTCCTTTTTCGATTAAGCCGGATAAGTCTATTCATGTAGGTGCTTTAGAAAAAGAAGTTTACTTGAGTTATCGCCCAGAATTGTTCATGCAAATTACCGATTTTCAATTCTATACAGATGAATGGGGCATTCAAGTGGGTTGGCAATTAGATTGCGAAGAAATTTAATTTTTTTAAAAGTAAAAATTCATGTTTACAATACATTCAAAAAATACGTGGGATGATACGGTATTATCCCCGATAAAAATAGATATATTTTCTTTAGTGCTGGAACATAAGGAAGGTTGTTTTGCCCTTCTTAAAGTTCGTACACAACAAAAGAATGATACAGTTACCCCCTTTCAAGGTAAAGTTATTGCCTTGGTTGACAAACAAAATCTTATACAGTTTCAAGGGGTTTTGTGCAGCTTAAAAAGTGTTGATGAAAAAATATGTGAATTACATTTTGTGGCAAAGCCCATTGAAGTGAAGCAAAAACTTGAAAAACTTATTCTTGACAATAAGTTGCAAGTAAATCCTTTGCTTTTTAAGGATGACATTGAGCCACGTGATTATTTAGAAGATACAGACTATTTGTTTCATTGGGATAAGGTTTCTGGCCAAGTTTCATTAGATAATTTTTTTCAAGGTGATAAAACAATAAATATAGGTAATGGCTATCTAGAAAATTCCTTGAAAATTTTGAATCAAGCAACTGCACTTCAGCAATTCACTATTGAACTTAAAGTCAGCTGGATTCAAACGCTTGAGGGTGCTTTTGATTTATGGCCAACAATTACAAATGAATTTCCCAATGGACAAATTATAGTTGATAGTCCTGAGCGCTTTACAAAACGTATGCCAAAAAACTTTGATCATGTGGGTAATAAAAGAGCAAACAATGGTTACCAGGTTCTGAAATCTGAAGTGGAGAGCTATCCAATTGCTTTGCAAACACCAGACCATAAGCAAATGTTTCGTCTTGATGGGCAGTTACTTATGGAATGGCAATACCGGCAAAAACGATCAGAGCATATAACATTTGGTTTTACAAATGGCGCTATTAATACGGGTGAACATAAAAAATTACACATGCATATTTCATTACCAGAAAGCCAAGAACAAAAATTTCTTGAAACTGAACAGGGCCAAACCTTGTATGAAAATCTGAAAAAAATTGGGTTGAACTATTTAAAAACATCTACTCGGCAGCAATTGATAAAATTTATGTTGCCCTTTGAACAGGCTAAGCACATTACCCTAAGAGATAATTTACAGCTTATTTTACCACTTTATCAAAAACCCATTGTCGCTAAAGTGGTGCAATACTGTTGGTGTGTAAAATTTGAAAAAAGTTTTGTTGAAATCACCCTTGGTTATCAAGATACGCATTATTCAAGTGATAATATTCAAACTGAAAAAACAATAACAGAAGCTGAAGGTTATAGTTATGAAAATTTCAGAAACACACTGCCAGTTTTAAGAGTTGAAACGGAAACTTTAGTAAACAAAGGTCAAACAGTTCCAAAAAAATTACATATTCATTTACAGGACCTTAGAACGAATCCCTGTATTACACGAAAAATTCATATAAAACATAATGTTTAAGGAAAAAAAATGCGCTACAAAATTTTGGGGGCAGACCCTTTTATTAACGAGAATTTGCCAAATATTCCCCTGGTAAACCAGCATCCAACTTTGAAAATAAACCTTAGCGATATTTATAATGATTCAGAAAGTAAGGGGGAGCTACCCCAAGAATTGAACTTAGAATTTAAGCTAAGCCTAAATGCAATAGAAACTATAAATGTGAATGCAATTTCTGGTTTGCAAATATGGCAACCAGAACATCAATTAATACAATCCATAGCTTTTACTGCTGATAGTTTAAAACTTATGGAATTGGAAGAAAACTTTGGTTATAAGGTTTTTTTGAATGCACCATCCATACCATTTGAAGTTGGAAATGTTACGCAAATAGCTGATGGTTCCAACCATTTCTTCCCCATTGGGGGCACATTTGAAAATAACACTTATCAGCAATTGTGGGGTAATTTTGGCATTGCAAGGGATGTTAGCCCTGTAACGATAAGCTACCAAACCCTTTGCCGTAGGGGCATAGACCCACATCAGCGCCAGCATGGCAACATTATTTTTCATCACATAGGGGATGAAATTTTTAGTCTTGAAGAAAGTATAGCCAACGGTTTTATAAAACTAGATCTTATGAAAGATGGTGAGCAAATTCATTACAATTCACAAGGGTATGAACAATTAGACAACAATAAAATTTCTGTGAAATTTGCAAGGTAAGCTTATGTTCACAGAAAAAGATTTTGATATTTTAGCACGAACTATTTATGGCGAGGCTAGGGGAGAAATAAAATTGTCATGTGGCTTGAAAGGTTTGCAAGCAGTAGCTTGGGTTATAAAAAACCGCTTTCATAAAAATTTAAAAAAAACAATTGCACAAGTGTGTCAGACGCCTTACCAGTTTTCTTGTTGGAACAAGAGTGATCCGAATAGAAACATCATTCTTGAACTTTCCTTGAACGATGATATGTACCAATGTTGTTATGAGGTAGGCAAAAGCGTGCTTTTTAACAAAAATTTAGACCCAACATGCGGTGCAAATCACTATCATAGTTGTTTTATTATGCCGCCCTATTGGGCAGATGAAGAAAAAAAAACCAAAATTATTGGTAACCATGTATTTTATAAGTTGTAGGTGAAAAATGGCATTTCCAATTATAGCGGCTGCCCTAGGGTTAGCTGAGTTTGCTCCGAATGTTGCACGCTGGCTAAGTGGCTCTAAGGCAGAAAGTATTGCCCATCGCGTTGTTGATGTGGCAAAGGCAGTTACACAAACCGACGATGTAACAGAAGCCACAAAACTCATGCAAAAAAATGCTTACCTGGTAGCAAGATTTCAGCGGGAGCTTATTAAACTAGATGCAG